>CANFNO010000234.1 GCA_947447845.1 Burkholderiales bacterium
AGCACGATGTTTACTTCTTGCAAGGAGAACAACTTATGGCAGATGAAAAAGTCGGGCCAACGGGACTTACCGTGGCAGAGTCGGAGGAGATCCATCGGCATCTCATCCAGGGCACGCAAATATTCGGCATGATTGCCGCTTTCGCCCATTTGCTTGCCTATATTTATTCACCCTGGCTGAAATAAGGGGATCAACATGATTTACGGAAAAATCTGGACAGTCGTGAACCCTGCCGTCGGCATTCCCGTGTTCCTGGGCGCAGTGGCAGTTGCCTCATTCAGTGTTCACCTCGCCATCGCGAGCAACACAACATGGGTCAAAGCCTTCCTGAATGGTGGGAACAAAGGTGCTGCAGTTGCTATGGCTGTAGCGGCGCCGCCGATAGAAGCGCCAGTCGCGAAGAAGTAGGTCCACATGTGGCCTCTGGAGGCCGGGGCCCGCAAGGCCCTGGTCTCTTGTTTGCCACACGCTTGGTATGAACCGAATCAGTAGAAAACTAATCTATGCGTGGACCGCTGTCGGCCCGCGCTTTTTGCCGTTTGCCGATGTGGCCACGGCCGATTTACCCTTGTCGCGCTTGCTGCGACTGTCCCTCTTTCAAGTCTCCGTCGGCATGGCCATCGTGCTGCTGATCGGCACACTTAACCGCGTCATGATTGTCGAGCTGAAGGTGCCCACGGCCCTGGTCTCGGTCATGGTCGGGTTGCCCCTGTTTTTTGCGCCGCTGCGCGCACTCATTGGTTTTCGGTCGGACAAACATACCTCCGAGTTGGGCTGGCGTCGCGTGCCCTATATCTGGATGGGCACCATGCTGCAGTTCGGCGGCTTTGCCATCATGCCGTTTGCGCTGTTGGTGCTCTCGGGCGGAGGCAATGCATCGCAAGCGCCGGCCTGGGTCGGGCACCTGGGGGCTGGCGTAGCCTTCTTGCTGGTGGGTGCGGGATTGCACACCACGCAAACCGTGGGCTTGGCTTTGGCCACCGATCTGGCCCTGCCCGAGTCGCGCCCCAAGGTGGTCGGGCTGATGTGCGTGATGCTGCTGGTGGGCATGATTTGTAGCGCCTTTCTGTTTGGCGAGTTGTTGGCCGAATACAGCCCGGCGCGCCTTATTCAGGTGATTCAGGGCGCTGCGCTGACCACCATGGTGCTCAACGTCATTGCCCTGTGGAAACAGGAGCCACGCAGCCGGGGCCGCAAGGTGGCGCGCGAGGCGGATGCGACATTTGCCGAGTCCTGGGCCACATTTAGCAAAGGCGGGCAGGCCATCCGTCGCCTGCTGGTGCTTGGCGTGGGGACCGTAGCGTTTTCGATGGAAGATGTTTTGCTGGAACCCTTTGGCGGCGAGATTTTGCATTTGAGTGTGGGCTCCACCACCACGCTGACAGCAACACTGGCGTTTGGCGGCCTGGTCGGCTTTGGTTGGGCCTCGCGCGTGCTCAGCCGTGGCATGGACCCGTTTCGCATGGCCTGCGGAGGTGTGCTGGCCGGCATACCCGCTTTCCTGGCGGTGCTCGCCTGCGCCGCTTTGCATTCGCCGCCGTTGTTTGCTGCGGGCACTTTTCTGATCGGCCTGGGCGCTGGCATGTTCGGCCATGGCACCCTGACCGCCACCATGAACCTGGCGCCCAAAGACCAGGCCGGCCTGGCGCTAGGTGCCTGGGGCGCTGTGCAGGCTACTTGTGCTGGCGTGGCCATGGCCTTTGGCGGCGTGCTGCGCGATAGTGTTGCCAACTGGTCAGATTCGGCCACCGGTTACGCCACGGTTTACAGCCTGGAGGTGTTGTTGCTATGCGCCACGCTGGCGCTGATGCAACCGCTGATTGGCAGACGCCTGCAACCTGCATCTTGATGCGCAATTGTTTATAGTGTGCAATAGTGAGCCCCGAATTTACCGCCCCGAGTCTTCATTAACCCCAAGGAGAAAATATGAAATCTGCAACTCCCGCCATCCTGTTGTTTGGTCTGCTGTGCTTTTTTGTCGTCGCTAACTGGCTGAATAAACCGCGCAACAAAAAGTAATTGCTTCTGCCCCCATCTCAGCCTGAATCCTTCAGGCTTTTTTTTGTGCGCCCAGTCCTTACGCAACCCGGGTCAGCACACGCGGTCAAAATATCGCACGTCGATTGAACTTCTCGATCCCCACGAACCGCACAAACTCCATGCACGACTTGAAATCTGCCGAACAGAAACCCGACCTGCTGTGCGATGTCCTGGTGGTCGGCGCGGGCACGGCGGGGTTTGGGGCCGCCATCAGTGCGGCCCGGGCCGGACTTTCGGTCCACTTGATCGAGGCCGGTACCAAGGTGGGTGGCGTCATGGCGTTTTGCCCCGGCATGCCATGGGGTGGAGGCTATCCCTTGGGTCGCAGCATCGGCGGGATCTTTTCAGAATTGACGGGGCGCCTGGCTGCCATGTCGCCACCTGCCGCCGAAGTACGTCCCTGCGTGCTAGAGAATTTTGGCCCCGAAGTGCAGTACGACCACGAACTGGCCACGCTAGTTATGTTTGAGATGTTGGCTGAAGCCGGGGTGCATTTGCATCTGGGCTGCATCGTCGGACATCCCACGCTGCAGGACGAAAGAATTACCCACGTCACTTGCACCGACCGGCGCGGCCCGTTCAACATCCGCCCGCGTCTGGTGATCGATTGCTCAGGCGATGGCGACACCTCGGCCCGTGCCGGAGTGCCCTACACGGTGGGCGACGACGTGGGCAACATGATGGCGGTGACGCTTTCGTTTCACATGAACGGTGCGGACACCGACCGCGTGTTTGCCGATGGGGACCCCTACTTCCGAGCCCATGCTGCGCGGGGCATCGCACAGGGCCTGCTGCATCCCGATCTGGCCAAGCTTTATCTGATGCGCGGCTTTCACCCGGGCAGCGTGTTTTGCAACACCGTCACCATCCGCGGTGTTGACGGTACCAACCCGGACGCGGTGGCGCATGCTGCACAGGAGGGACGCAGGCGCTGCGCGCAAGTGGCCCGGTTTTTGGTGCACTCGGTGCCGGGGTTTGAGCGGGCGCAAATGTGGGGCATTGGCCCCACCGTGGGCGTGCGGGAAACACGAAAACTGGCGGCCATGCTCCGGCTCACCGGTGCGGACCTGGCGCAATCCAGGCGCTTTGACGATGGCATCGTGGCGTGCGACAACCCGATTGACGATGTGATGCGAACCAGCGCCGACATGACCCACGACGCGGCCGTGGCGCGCGGCGATTACTACACCATCCCGCTGCGCGCACTGATCCCGCAGCGGATCCAAAACTTGCTGTTTGCAGGGCGTCTGATTTCGGCCGATCCGGTGGCATTTGCGTCGGTGCGAGGAATGCCGCAGTGCATGGCGATGGGGCAGGCTTGCGGTGTGGCGGCAGCGCAGTCACTCGCGCGGGGTTGCGCGGTGCAGGACGTTGATGCCGCGGCAGTCGTGGCAACGCTTCAGTTACAGGGGGTGCGGGGTATCGGGGGTGAAAACCTGGCGGAGTGCCTAGGCGAGGTCAGTTAGTCGGCGATGGCGAACGACGCTTGTGCTAATCGAGCGAGTCCTGAAAGTTCAGAAGCTCATGCGGCAAAACGTCCAATGCTTCGGCCAGCGCGACGATGACCGTCAATGAGGGATTGGCCTCGCCTGACTCAATCCGGCTCAGGTAGGTGCGAAAAATCCCGCACTGCTGGGCTATGGCAGCTTGTGTTGCGTTGCGCGCGATGCGCAGAATTCTGACGTTGTTTCCAAAGGTTTTTCGCATGGCTTTGACTCCGATGCGCTCTTATACCGTATTGCCCTCCGGAGTGCGACCACGCTTGGCATTTTCCAGACGTTCCAACAAACCCAAAACCCATTCGACACGCTGTGGCATGGCCCGGTTGGGGAAGAACTTCAGGCGGGCGCGTTCTTCCATCTCGGCGGCACAGCCGTCCACCAGAAACGCAATCGCTGCCAAGGGCGGCGGCTGATCGCGCTTGGTGGTTATCCAACTGGCCTGGGTCCAGGCAGTGGCCAACAACACCATTTTGCGGGTCGTGCTGACCACTGTGCGGTGTTGTACCGAGTCCAGACCCTCGCGCCGCAACTGGTGCCCGATTTCTCCATAAATGGTGCTGGCCGCAAGGATGGCGGCGCGGCAGTCCGGTGGCAATTCGGCAATGCCGCATTGCGCGAGGGCATAGAGCCGGTCGGCTTCATCCAGTAGGCGGGCCGTGACCCCTTTGAGGGACTCTGTGGCTTCGGGCTTGGCCAGCCACCGGGTGACGTCAATGCCGGCCTCAGCCATCCATTGCAGCGGCAGGTAGAGGCGGCCATTGCGCGCATCTTCGCCCACATCACGCGCAATATTGGTGAGCTGCATGGCCACGCCCAACTCGCAGGCACGTGCCAGCGTCAGGCCCGAGCGCGGCCCCATGATCCAGCACATCATGGCGCCCACCGTACCGGCCACACGTGCGCCATAGCTGTGCAGGTCCTCGATCGTTTCGTAGCGACGGCCACTGTTGTCCCAGGCAAAGCCCTCGAGCAACGCGTCCAGCAGCACGCGCGGCAACTGGCACTGCTGCACCACCAGCGACAGGGCGTGGTCTTCCACCAGGTTGTCGGGGGTGCCGGCGTAAATCAGGTCCAGCCGCTGGCGCAGTATGGCCAGGTTGGCCTCGACATCGCCGCCCCCATCCACCAGATCGTCCGCAACGCGGCAAAACGCATACAGCGCAATCGAGGCGCAGCGCACCCGCACGGGTAGCAAGCGGCTGGCGGCAAAAAATGTTTTAGAGCCACCCTGCATCATGGCGATGCAGGCCTTAAGGTCATGCGATTCAAAATCAGGCGAAGCTGTTTGCATGGGGAACCACCGTTTCCAAAGCTTTGGCAGACATCAACACGCCCGGCACGCCAGCGCCGGGATGCGTGCTGGCACCCACCATGTACAGGCCCGCCACATCCTCGCTGCGGTTGTGCGGGCGAAACCAGGCGCTTTGCAGCAGCAAGGGCTCCAGCCCGAAACCTGCGCCCTTGAGCGACCAGAGCCGATCCTTGAAGTCCTGTGGCGTGGTCACCAGCGAGCTGACGATGCTGGCCTTCAAACCCGGCAACACGCTGTCTTCCAGCGCCTGTGCAATGGTCTGGCGATAGCCCTCGGCGACCTCGGCCCAATGGGTGCCGCTGTCCAGATGGGGCACGGGCGAGAGCACGTAAAAGGTGTCGCAACCAGCCGGTGCCAGCGACGGGTCGGTCGCGGTCGGGCGGTGCAGATACAGGCTGAAATCTTTGGCCAGGACCTTGTTTTTGAAGATGTCAGTGAGCAACCCTTTGTAGCGCTCGCCCAGCAGCATCATGTGGTGCGGCACGTCCGGGTACTGTCGGTTGGTGCCGAAGTACCAGACGAACAGGCCCATGGAGTAGTCGCCCTTGTCGATCTTGTTGTCAGTCCAGTGGCGGCGGTGGCGCGGCTCGACCAGGTAGCGGTAAGTCCAGGCGGCGTCGCCGTTG
>CANFNO010000235.1 GCA_947447845.1 Burkholderiales bacterium
CCTTGCCCAAGACCCTGGAAGAGTTGGCGCAACCGGCGTATGCCAAGTTGCTGGTGGTACAAAACCCGGCGACTTCCAGCCCGGGCAATGCTTTCCTGCTAGCCACCATCGGCGCGCTGGGCGAAGAAAAAGCCTTTGACTGGTGGGCACACATGCGCACAGGCGGCATGAAGGTGGCCAAAGGCTGGACCGAGGCCTACTACACCGACTTCGCGCGCAATGGCGGCAAATACCCGCTGGTAGTGAGCTATGCCACCAGCCCGGCGGCAGAACTGTTCTATGCCAAAGACAAACCTGCTGAGCCACCAACAGGCAGCTTGAGTTTGCCCGGCGCCGTGTTCCGCCAGGTCGAAGGCGTGGCCCTGGTCAAGGGTGGTGCGCAGCGTGTGGCGGCAGAGAAGTTCATCGAATTCCTGCGCTCAGCCCCGGTGCAGCAGCAAATGCAGACCGAGATGTGGATGTACCCCGCCAGCAACGGCGCTGCCCGTGCCGAGGTGATGAAGTTTGCACCCGAGCCAACGGCTTTTGATGCACCCAGCGAACAGGATCTGACCGCCAAGGGCGCGCAATGGGTGGCGCGCTGGACCAAGGTGGTGCTGAAGTAATTTCCATGTTGCGCGCTGGGTTGGTGGCATTCGTGCCCCTGGTCTTCCTGCTGCTGGTGCTGGTGGCCCCTGCGCTGCGCCTGCTGCAGGAGGCCTGGCTCGGCAGCGACCATGCAGTTTCCGCCCTCTGGGCGCCATGGCAGGACGCCTACCTTCGTGGGCGCATGGCCTGGTCTTTTTTGCAGGCATCCATCACTTGCGCGGCGGTTCTCGCTTTGGGCTTGCCGATAGCCTGGGTGTTGGCACGCTATGAGTTTGCCGGTCGCGCGCTGGTCTTGCGGGCCCTGATGCTTCCCTTTGTGGTGCCCACGCTGGTGGCGGCCATGGGGGTGCTGGCGCTGCTGGGGCCGCAGGGACTGTTGGTGCGTCTGGGTGGCCCGGATTTGCAGGGCACGCCCTGGTTGCTGCTGTACGGAAATCTGTTTTTCAACTTGTGTGTGTTGGTGCGCGCCGGCACCGATGCACTGGGGCAGGTGAGTGCCTCGCGTCTGGCTGCGGCGCGCACCCTGGGTGCTACGCCCTGGCGTGCCTTTTGGCGGGTCGAGTGGCCGTCCATTGCTCCCTGGTTGATGTCGGCTTTGTGCCTGGTTTTTTTGTACTGCTTTGCGGGCTTCGGCCTGGCGCTGGTGCTGGGCGGGCAAGCCTATGCCACGGCCGAGGTGGAGATCTACACCTTGGTGGCGCATGAACTGCAACTTGCCCAGGCCGGTGTGTTGTCGCTGTGGATGATGGCTCTGACTTTGCTGGTGGCGCTGGCCTATGCCGCAATCGAAACGCGCCTGGCCACACCGACCCGGGCTGATCGTTTGGCGCGCCGCACACCGCAGGGCGTGTACCAATGGCTGGCGCTGGTGCTGGCCCTGCTTGTGCTGGCCGTGGTGTGTGCCGCGCCCTTGTTGGCCATTGGCTGGAAGGCGTTCAGCGCCGCGATGCCAGCCCTTGACGCGCCCATCGGCCATAGCCTTGACCCCGCTGACGGAGATGGCAGCAGCGCAACGTGGCGTGTTTTGCTGGAAGAGGACACGCTGCTGGCGCTGTGGAATACCGTGCGCTTCACGGTGTCTGCTGTGCTGCTGGCAACGCTGCTGGGCCTGACACACGCTTTTGCCGCACGCCGTTCGCTGTGGCTGCGCACCCTGGTCTTCCTGCCCTTTGTGGTGTCACCCGTGATGGTGGCCTTTGGCCTGTTGCTGCTGTACCCGGCGTGGACCGACAATGTGGGCCTGCTGATCGCCGCCTATGCGCTGCTGGCCTATCCTTTTGTTGCCAAGTCGCTGGCCTCGGCGCTGGACGGCATGCCCGCGCATTTCCTGGACGCGGCGCGTTCTCTGGGGGCGAGTCCCTGGCGCGCATTCTGGCGCGTCACCTTGCCCTTGCTGCGCCCGGCGTTGCGCCGGGGCATGGCCTTCGCCGCTGCCACGGCCGTGGGCGAGTTTGCCGTCACGTTGTTTTTGTCACGCCCGGAATGGGCCACACTCACCACCCTGATCTACCAGCGCCTGGGTCGACCGGGTGCGGCCAATCTGGACGCGGCCATGCTGCTGGCCTGTGTGCTGATGCTAATGGCCCTGGCGGCGTTTGCCGTGATCGAACGGCGCGAGCCCCAAGAGGAATTTGATGCTTGAACTGCGTTCCGTCTGCAAGACCTGGCAGCCCCGTCGAGGTGAGACGCGGCTTCTGTTGCGGGATTTGAGCCTGCGTGTGATGCCGGGTCAGACCGTAGCCATCCTCGGCCCCTCGGGCAGTGGCAAAAGTACCCTACTGAAAATCGTGGCTGGCTTGGAAGCGTTGGACAGCGGCGCGGTCTGGCTGGATGGCCAGGACATCACCCGCTTGCCACCCGAGCAGCGCCACTTTGCATTGATGTTTCAGGACTTCGCCCTCTTCCCTCACCTGAACGTGCAGGACAACGTGGCCTTTGGTCTGGTCGAGCAGCGCGTTCCCAAGGCCGCTGCGCGCGCGCAAGCGCTGGCCATGCTGGAACGCTTTGGCCTGCAGGCCTTTGCGCGTTCCAAGGTCTGGCAACTCTCCGGAGGCGAGCAGCAGCGGGTGGCGCTGGCCCGTGCGCTGATCACGCGCCCTCGTGTGCTGCTGCTGGATGAGCCGTTTTCTGCGCTGGATGCAGCACTGCGCGTGCAACTGCGCGAAGAATTCCGCCACCACATTGCGGCTAGTCAAATGGCTGTGCTCTGGGTCACCCACGACGAAGCCGAGGCCCGTGCCATGGGCGCTGTAGGACTGCGCATGGAGGGCGGGGCGTTGCTGCCGGTCTGGTAGTCAGGCCGGGTGCACCAACTCCGGTGCAGCCTTGAGTTGCGCATCCACCGCGCGCCGCTCGTCAAACACAAAGCAGCCTCCGGTGTAGTGCGCACCGCCTACTTCCTCAAAGTATTTGAGGATGCCGCCTTCGATCTGGTAGACGTGCTCCAGGCCTAGCTCGTGCATCAGGATGGCGGCCTTTTCGCAGCGAATGCCGCCGGTGCAGAAGCTGATGACGGTTTTGTCTTCCAATTCCGATTTGTGATCGCGCACAGCCTGCGGGAACTCGGTGAACTTGGTCAGGCGCCAATCAATCGCGCCGTTAAAGGTGCCGGCATCCACTTCGTAGTCGTTACGCGTGTCTAAAGTCACGACCGGTCGGCCTGCATCGTCATGCCCCTGATCCAGCCAGCGCTTCACGGTGGCAGGCGCTACAGCCGGCGCGCGGCCCTCGGAAGGGCGAATCGTCGGATGGTCCATGCGGATGATTTCGCGCTTGACCTTGCACAGCATTTTTTTGAAGGGCTGCGTGTCGGACCAGCTTTCCTTGGGAACGATGTCGGCAAAGCGCGCATCGCCATGCAACTGCGCAATAAAGCCACGCACATACCACTCGGGACCAGCCAAAAACATATTGATGCCTTCCTCCGCAAGCAGGATGGTGCCCTTGAGTTGAAGTGCGGTTGCGCGCTGCAACAGCAGTTCACGCAACACGGGCGCGTCAGGCAGGGGGATGAATTTGTAGGTGGAGATGTTGAGGATGGAGTTCACCCTGTAGATTTTACGAAGTTGTCGACCGCTGGTTTTATGGCCTGACGTTTGGGCACGCGACAAGTCGCCTGCTTGCGGGGGTGGCGCGACCCTTACCACGCCTGCGGTTTGGCGGGGCTGGTAGACCGGGTATCCGTTCTCTGGCCCACGCTCGCAGACGACTGCTTTGGGTTTGCCTGCGATTGCTCGTCAACTAAGTGCCTGGTGCGCCCTCTCTGTGGCAACCGCGAATGGGGCCGACGCCCGGACACCCGATCCACCAGCCTTTGGCAGATGGCGGGTGCGCCAGCGGGAGACGGATACAAGCCTTACACGTCATCCATGAGTCGACATCCGGTGCTCGGAACTGCACCCTAAAGCCGTGGGCAGACAACAAATTTAGCAACCGACCGTAATTAATTCCGTAACCGGCGCGAGACAACCAAATCGGCTGTCCGCTCCAGGCTCCCCTTGTCCCGACGGGGGGCAAGGGGCGGGGGGGATGGGGGAGTAAAGGAAGTTATGCAGGAGTTAAAAACCTACAATCACAACCATGTTCGTACACCTCCGCCTCCACACCGAATTCTCCGTAGTCGACTCCACCTGCCGCATAGACGAAGTCGTCAAAACCGCAGCCAAAGACAGGCAACCCGCCCTGGCTATCACCGACCTCTCCAACCTGTTTGGCGCACTAAAACTCTACAAAGAAGCCCGTGGCAAAGGCGTCAAACCCATCATCGGCGCAGAAGTCGTTTTGGAAGGGTTGGGCGGCGACATGCTGGCAGTATCAAAAATGGTGCTGTTGGTGCAAAACAAGCAGGGTTACCTGAATATGTCCGAGCTGATCGCCCGGGCCTACACACAAAACGTGCTGACCACCGGCGGCAAGCAGTTGGCCGTGGTCAAGCTGGCCTGGCTGAAAGAATTAAACGAAGGCCTGATTGCACTCTCCGGGGCGCAGGCCGGCCCGGTCGGGCAGGCACTGGTGCAGGGTGACACGGCCCGTGCCCACGATGTGGCGCTGCAAATGGCCGCCATCTTCCCGCACCGCTTTTATCTGGAGTTGCAACGTGCCGGTCGCCCCGAGGATGAGCCGCACGTCATCGCTTCGGTGAAGCTGGCCGCGCGCATGAAGTTGCCTGTCGTGGCGACCCACCCGATCCAGTTCACCGAGCCGGACGATTTTGAAGCGCATGAGGCGCGCGTCTGCATTGCTGATGGCGAAATTCTGGGCAACGCCAAGCGCGTGCGCCGCTTCACCCGCGAGCAGTATTTCAAATCGATGGCCGAGATGGAGGCGTTGTTTGCCGACATCCCCTCCAGCATCGTCAACACGCTGGAAATTGCCAAGCGCTGCAGCCTGACGCTGGTGCTGGGCAAGCCGCAGTTGCCGGAGTTCCCCACACCACTGGTCGATGGCGTGCGCATGACGCCGGACGATTACTTTCGCTACACCTCGCACGAGGGCCTGAAGGAGCGCATGCTGCATCTGTACCCGGATGCCGCCGAGCGCGAGAGCCGCATGCCCGAGTACGTGGCGCGCCTGGAGTTTGAGATCGGCACCATTCTGAAGATGGGCTTCCCGGGCTACTTCTTGATCGTGGGCGACTTCATCAACTGGGCCAAGAAAAATGGTTGCCCGGTCGGGCCGGGACGGGGTTCCGGTGCTGGTTCGTTGGTGGCCTATGCGTTAAAGATTACCGACCTGGACCCGATCAAATACAAGCTGCTGTTCGAGCGCTTTTTGAATCCCGAGCGCGTGTCCATGCCCGACTTCGACATCGACTTTTGCCAGACCAACCGCAATTTGGTAATCGACTATGTGAAGGACAAATACGGCAAAGACGCCGTGAGCCAGATCGC
>CANFNO010000236.1 GCA_947447845.1 Burkholderiales bacterium
GGGCACCCGTCAGGGACATCTTTTCGCGCAGAAAGTGAATCAGCAACGTGCGCGGCTCCACCGCCTCTTCCACGCTCTTGCCATTGAGGGTCATGGCGACCATTTTTTTGCTCATGGGTGTGTCTCGGTTTTTTTAAGTGGTTGGGGGCTTAGCTGCAACGTGCGGCAGCAGCGGAGATGGCGCGCTTGGTCATTTCGGCGGCCATGGCGGTTTTGTATTCAGCGTCACCGCGCAAGTCTTCTGCGGGATCGCAGATGGCGCGCACGGCTTGGGCTGCGGCTTCCAGTGAGGCTGCGTTGATGGGCTGGCCGATCAGCGCGGCCTCGGCATCGCGGGCGCGCAGTGCGGTGGGCGCGACATTGGTCAGGCCGATGCTGGCGTGGGTCACCACATCGCCCGACATACGCAACACCACGGCGGCACCGGCGGTGGCCCAGTCGCCAGTCTTGCGCTTGAGCTTCTGGTAGGCGCTGCCAGTGCCGGCGGCAAAGGGCGCGATCAGGATGGCGGTGAGGATTTCGTCTTCGGCCAGCGCCGTCATGTAGGTGCCGTGGAAGAAGTCCACCGCCTTAACCTGGCGCTCGCCCTTCGGGCCTTGCAGCACAAAGGTGGCGTCCAGCGCCATGGCAATGGCGGGGTGGTCGTTGCCGGGGTCGCCGTGCGCAATGTCGCCACCAATGGTGCCGCGGTTGCGCACTTGGGGATCGGCGATCAGCTTGGCCGCTTCACCCAACAGCGGCAGTTTTTCTTTCAGCAAGGCTGAGTCAATCAGTTCGCTTTCGCTGGTCATGGCGCCAATGCGGATAACACCGCCTTGTTCGCTGATACCGCGCAGTTCGGGAATGCGGTTGATGTCGATGAGCGCACCGGGTGCGGCAAAGCGTAGCTTCATCATGGGCAGCAGGCTGTGGCCGCCGGCCAGCAACTTGGCTTCATCACCAAGGGATGAAAGCAGCGAAATGGCTTCAGTAACCGAGCGCGGCGCGTGGTAATCAAATGCGGGTGGAATCACTTTGTCTCCTTTTTATGGGGTCCCCATAGGCGATGGGTGGCTCACTTTATCGAGGCCAAAAAAAAGCGGGGCGCCTATCCAATCAACGGTCATTGCGGCGCATGAACAACCGGTTGGATGCACGAAGCAGACGCGACTCAGACTTTGGCCAGCGTCGTATCGCTCAAGCCCAGATGCTCCATCAGCCGCGCCGCACTGGAGCGCGCGACCGGTATCTCGACCGGTGTGGAGCCCATCATGCGCAGGGTGATGCGCCCGTCATCACGCACGATTTCATCGACCTGGCTGAGGTTGACGATGTAGCTGCGGTGCACCCGGAAAAACAGGTTTGGGTCGAGCCGGGTTTCCAGATCGCCAATGGTGATATTGCAAAACTGCCCGCCCTGTGCGTTGTGCACCCAGGTGTAGTGCCCCTCGGAGCGGATGAAGGACACTCCGAACACATCCACCAGCAACACGCGGTTTTGTTTGATGGTAGGAATCTTGCGCAACTGCCGTTTGGGCGCGGGCTGCTGGCTGCTGGCAACTGCGGGTTCGGCGTCTTTGCTCACCACGTCGGTGATGTCATAGAAGACCAGCGTGTAGCCGTTGGTCTGCCCTTGCATGTCGGCGATCTTGGAGACCTTGATCAGCAGTACGCGCTCGGGAATGTTGATCATCATGGCCATGGGCGGGGCGTTGTTCACCGGGCACTCGGCCTGGCCCAGCAGGAACTTGACTTTGGCCTTGGCCGCCTCCGGATGGAAGTCGGTGACGATTTTTCCAAAAGGCATTTTGTCCTGCACCGGCAGGCTGCGCCGCGCGTAATCGTTCATGCCGGTGACGTGCAATTGCACATCCAGATGCACCACCCCCACATCAAAACGCTCTAGTAGATAAAGCCAGGAATTCGGATTGGATGCGCCGGAAGGGCCCGCTCCGCCAACGTGCTTGCAGGATGTCATGTCTCGTCTCTTTATGTTTTAGAAATCGGATTAAAGCGTGCCCGACGCCATCGCTCATGCCGGGCCACGGTTACTCATGCGCGGTGTAAGCATTTCGTTCAGCGGGCTGCAAAAAATGTCAATTCCGAATACAGTGCGATCCCTTCAATTGGTGTGATATCCAACAAGCGCCGGAGGCATCGGGTTAACCCTTGTGCCGATGCAAATCAACATAACGAGCACAAACAGGTGGCCATCCTCAACACACAAACGAATTGGCTGGCACGCGGCATCGGGTCTTCCTCTTTCACGCCCGCCTTGCTCATCAGTCTGGTGGGTGGGGCCTTGTGGTTTGCCGATCGGCAGTCTCCGCTGGTCACGGTGGATGCCGTGTGGCCAGTCATATTGCTTTCTCTTTTTGCAGTGGCAGCGGGCTGCGCCGCGCTGAGTTGGGTGCGACCTCAGCGCGTCGGACTGTCGCCGCCCCATGTCATGTTGTCGCTGGGATTTGGCGGCATGCTGTTGGGCCTGTTGGCAGACTGGCTGCATGCGGGCCCGGCACAACTAGGCAGCCTGTGCCAGCAAGCCGCAACACTCACATTTCGCGAAAGTTTTTCCCTGCATCTGCGCTACTTGCCGGGCATGCACGTCGGCATGTTGTTGGGCGGCCTACTGGCCATCCCCAGTCTGCGCATGCTGCGTTCGCATTGCGGGCGATATCTGTGCTCGCTGCTCACACAAAACCTCTTGTGTTCGGGCTGGATGCTGGTGGGCATGACCCTGGGCGCGGTCTGGATGGTGCGGTTGCAGATCGCGCTGGACGCGCCTTCTTTAACCGGCATGCTGGGCGGCATGTTTGTCGGCATGACCTGGGGAATGGTGGGCAGCGTGGCGCTGTACCGGCAGTTTTTTGCGCTGCGCAACCGGACGGCAAAAGGTACCTGAACGGAAGACACAATGGAAAACCTCGATGGAATGGTGCTGCGCACCTTGCGTAATTGGCGGGCCGACTCCCGCCCTGCACTGCTGGCGACCGTGGTGCGAACCTGGGGCTCATCGCCGCGCCCGGTAGGCTCGATCATGGCCTTGTGTGCCGATGGCTCGGTGGTGGGTTCGGTGTCCGGTGGCTGCATCGAGGACGACCTGATCCACCGCTTTACCCAGGCCTATGCGCAGCCCCACGCGGCGGCGTCGGACGAGCCACAGCAACTTCCCGAAGGGCCACCGCGCTTGCTAACCTATGGTGTGAGCGCCGATGAGGCCCATCGTTTTGGGCTGCCCTGCGGCGGCACGCTGGAACTGTTGCTGGAGTTTGACCCGGCGGTGGACGCACTGGACACGCTGCTGGCCTGGCTGGACCAGGGCTTGCTGGTGGAGCGCAGCGTGGCGCTTGACACGGGGGCCGCCACAGTGCGGCTGTGCAGCCAGCCCTCGGATTTGAAACTGAGCGCCAACACCCTGACCAATGTGTTCGGGCCGGAATACCGCCTGCTCATCATTGGCGCCGGGCAGATGAGTGAATACCTGGCCACCATGGCGCAGTTCAACGGCTTTGCGGTCACCGTGTGCGACCCGCGCGAGGAGTACCGCGCCAGTTGGTCAGTACCCGGCGTGCAGGTGCTGCAGGACATGCCGGACGACACCATGGCCCTGTTCAAGCCGGACCGCCGCAGCGCCGTGGTGGCACTGACGCACGACCCCAAGCTGGATGATCTGGCTTTGCTGGAAGCCATTCACAGTGAAGCCTTTTATATCGGCGCGATTGGTTCGCGGCGCAACAACCTGGCGCGCAGTGCCCGCATGATGGAGCACTTTGGTGCCAGCGCCGCCGATCTGGCCAAGCTGCGCGGGCCCATCGGCATTTACATCGGCAGCAAGACGCCGCCTGAAATCGCGGTCAGCATCATGGCCGAACTGCTGGCAGTAAAAAACGGTGTCAACCTGCCTCGGGACATCCAGGTAGGACCGGCCAAAGATGATTTGGCCGTGCAGGAAAACCACGCCGACGCGCTGGCCTGCGGCATCGGCATGGCTTCCATTGGACAGATTTACAGCAGCGAGTCGGCGGGCACGTAGGTCTTGCCCAGGGCCAGGGCCACGGCTTCGTAAGTGACCTTGCCTTCGGCGACGTTCAGGCCGTTTTTCAGGTGCACATTGTCTTTGAGCGCTTGCTTCCAACCCTTGTTGGCCAGCGTAACAGCGTGGCCGATGGTGGCGTTGTTCAGCGCAAAGGTTGAGGTGCGGGCCACGGCGCCAGGCATGTTGGCCACGCAGTAATGAATCACACCGTCGACCACAAAAGTGGGCTCGGCGTGGGTGGTGGCGTGCGAGGTCTCGAAGCAGCCACCCTGGTCAATCGCCACGTCCACCAGCACGGCACCCTTTTTCATCTTGCCAATCATGGCGCGGGTCACCAGCTTGGGTGCCGCAGCACCGGGAATCAGCACACCGCCGATGACCAGATCGGCGTCCAGCACAGCTTCTTCGACGGTTTGCACATTGGAGTAGACGGTGTGGATGCGGTTGCCAAAAATCAGGTCGAGTTGGCGCAGGCGCTCAATGCTCTTGTCGAGCACCGTGACCCTGGCCCCCATGCCCACGGCCATTTGCAGCGCGTGCGTTCCCACGACACCAGCACCCAGAATCACGCAGTGGGCAGCGGGCACGCCAGGCACACCGCCCAGCAACACGCCCATGCCGCCCTTGGATTTTTCCAGGTGCGCGGCACCGGCTTGCACCGACATGCGGCCGGCCACTTCGCTCATGGGGGCCAACAAAGGCAAGCCGCCGCCAGGGCCGGTAATGGTTTCGTAGGCGATGCAAATAGCACCCGACTTGATCAGCGCTTCGGTCTGCTCGGGGTCCGGAGCCAGGTGCAGGTAGGTGTACAGAATCTGGCCGGGGCGCAACATGGCGCATTCCTGCGGCTGCGGCTCTTTGACCTTGACGATCATTTCTGACGCTGCGAAGACTTCGGCAGCGGTGGCGGCCAGAGTGGCACCAGCGGCCAGGTATTGCTCATCGGACAGGCCGATTTCGGCACCGGCACCCGTCTGCACCAGGACGGAGTGGCCGTTTGATGTCAACTCGCGCACGCTAGCCGGGGTGAGGCCGACGCGGTATTCGTTGTTTTTGATTTCCTTGGGTAGTCCGATGCGCATGCTGTGCTCCTGAGTGGTTTGTTAGAAGAGCGCAGTGTGCACGGCGACTTGTCACTTGCAAACAGGGATTATTGGTTTTGACTACACAGTAGCGGCGCTAATACTGTGCGCGCCTTGACCGGACTTTGTACCGCCATCGGGTGGCGTGCGGCTTACTTTTTGGTCGCCGTAATCATCTGAAAATTACTGAAGAAGTAGGTGTTGCGCACCACTGTCCACTCGCCAATCGTCTGCAGGTAGGCAACCGGATCTTCCTTGTCCCACAAGGCCAGGCCGTAGGGCTCGAAGACCTTGAAATACAGCCAACTGAAAGCGCGCAACACGGCGATGCGCGGGCGATGAAACTCACCAATATAGAGCTTGCCGCCGGATTTCAGTA
>CANFNO010000237.1 GCA_947447845.1 Burkholderiales bacterium
GGCCTTCCTGATTCGCATGGTCGGCAAGAACCTGGACAAATAACACCATGGCACAACGCTCCAAATACCCCCCTGCGCTCATCGCGCGGACGATTGCGGCCTGGGCCGTGACACTGCTGCTGTTCTTTCCTTTGGGCTGGCTGATACTCACCGCGTTCAAGACCGAGTTGCAAGCCATCTCGGTGCCGCCGCTGGTGATCTTCACGCCCACGCTGGAAAACTTCAGCATCGTGCAGGAGCGCAGCGACTACATGCTGTATGCGCAAAACTCCTTCATCACCAGCGTGGTCTCCACCATCCTGGGCCTGATGCTGGCTTATCCAGCTGCATATGCCATGGCCTTCTTTAAAGGCAAGCACACCAAAGACATCCTGATGTGGATGTTGTCGACCAAGATGATGCCAGCCGTGGGTGCCCTGGTGCCGGTTTATGTGATGGCGCAAAGCACCGGGCTGCTGGATTCGCGCACCGCGCTGATCATCGTCTTCACGCTGTCCAACCTGCCCATCATGGTGTGGATGCTGTATTCCTACCTGAAGGAGGTTCCGAATGAAATTCTGGAAGCCTCGCGCATGGATGGTGCAACCCTTTGGCAGGAGTTCCGCCTGGTGCTGTTGCCGCTAACCCTGGGCGGTCTGGCGTCCACCGGTCTGCTGTGTCTGGTGCTGTCTTGGAACGAAGCCTTTTGGTCATTGAACCTGAGTGCGGCCAAGTCGGGCACTTTGGCCACGCTGATTGCCAGTTACTCCAGCCCTGAGGGCTTGTTCTGGGCCAAGCTGTCGGCCGCTTCGTTGATGGCCATTGCACCGATCGTGGTGTTCGGCTGGTTCAGCCAAAAGCAACTCGTCCAAGGCCTGACCTTTGGCGCGGTGAAGTAAACAAACAAACCCATCAAGAGAGACAAATTCCATGGCATACCTTCAACTGCAAGGCATTGAAAAGGAGTTCGGCAATGTGCGCGTGATTCGCGGCATTGACCTGGAAATCAAGCAGGGCGAATTCATCGTCTTTGTCGGCCCTTCCGGCTGCGGCAAGTCGACGTTGTTGCGTCTGATTGCGGGGCTGGAAGAAACGAGCGCCGGTACCTTGATGCTCGATGGCCGTGACATCACCGAACAGCCCTCCAGCAAACGCGACCTGGCCATGGTGTTCCAGAGCTACGCGCTCTACCCGCACATGAGCGTATTTGAGAACATGAGCTTTGCGCTCAAGTTGGCCAAGGTGGACGAGGCGGTCATTCAAGAGAAAGTAGGGCGTGCTGCCAAGATCCTGAACCTGACCGACTACCTGCAACGCACACCCAAAGAGTTGTCCGGCGGCCAGCGCCAGCGCGTGGCTATTGGCCGCGCTATCGTGCGCGCACCCAAGGTGTTTTTGTTTGACGAACCGTTGTCCAACCTGGACGCTGCGCTGCGTGGCCAGACCCGTATCGAAATTGCAAAGCTACACCGCGATCTAGGTGCCACCACGATTTATGTGACGCACGATCAGGTCGAAGCCATGACACTTGCTGACCGTGTTGTCGTGCTGCGCGATGGCAAGATTGAACAGGTGGGCACACCGTTGGAGTTGTACGACCGTCCTGCCAACCAGTTCGTCGCCCAGTTCATTGGCACACCGCAAATGAATATCGTGGCCGCAAAGGACTTGCAGGCCCTGGTCAAAAGCACGGGCCTGCCGGTGCAGCCGGATGGCTTTATCGGCATGCGCCCGGAAAACATCAGCCTGTGCGCGCCCGCGCAGGGCATGCTGACCGGTAAGGTTGAGTTAGTCGAGGCACTGGGTGCCGAAACACTCGTTTATGTGTCCACCGACACCGGCGTGCAACTCGTTGCGCGCCAGATCGAGCGCACCGAATTGACTGTGGGTAGCGTGATCGGTCTGCACGTGGATGTGGACGCAGCGCATCTGTTCGATGCCGCAGGACATATCACCCGCACGGGCGCCGCCCGTGAAACTTTGGTTCATTAGCCATGTCAAACACCCCCAAACCCTTTCTGATGCTCCACCTGGGGCTGGGCTCCTTCCATCGCGCGCACCAAGCGCTGTACCTGCACCAGTTGCAGCAAAGCGGCGACACGCGCTGGGCCTTGGCCGGCGGAAATATCCGCCCCGACATGGCCGAGACGATAGACACGCTGATCGCGCAAAACGGCGCCTACACGCTGGAAACCGTGACGCCGCAGGGCGAACGCACCTATACCCGCATCACCTCGATTCAAACAGTGGTGCGGTTTGATCCCATGTTGTCCGGGTTGATCCGCTTGGGTGCGGATGCCCTTACACGCATCATCTCGTTTACCGTGACCGAAGCCGGTTACTACCTGGATGCGAAGGACCGGCTCGACCTGAACTTTGCCGACCTGCAGGCCGACTTGACCGCTGTGAAAAGTGGCCGTGCGGGCAGCACGATTTATGGCGCACTCGCCGCCATTCTCCGCGCCCGCATGCAGGCCAGCGCCGGCGCCGTGACACTGTTGAACTGCGACAACCTGCGCCACAACGGCGACCGCTCGCGCAGCGGTCTGCTGCAGTTTTTGGAGCTTACCGGCGATGCAGACTTGCTGGCCTGGGTCAAGGCAAACACCAGCAGCCCCAACGCCATGGTCGATCGCATTACGCCGCGTCCAACTGCCGCAGTCGCTGAGCGGGTGTTGGCCGCGACGGGCATCGATGACCCCGCAGCCCTGATGGGCGAGAGCTTTATCCAATGGGTGATTGAAGACAACTTCGTTGCCGGTCGCCCCGCGTGGGAGGCTGTGGGCGTGGAAATGGTGCAGTCCGTGCAAGCCTACGAGGAGGCCAAGATCCGCTTGCTCAACGCCACGCACAGCTGCATTGCCTGGGCTGGAACGCTGGTGGGATACACCTATATTCACGAAGGCACGCACGACGCGGTGATTCGTAAATTTGCATTCGACTATGTCACCGACGACGTGATCCCGGTGCTGGACACACCCGAGCACCCTTGCCCCATCAATCTGGCCAATTACCGCGATGTGGTGCTGGACCGCTTTGGCAATCCAGCCATTGCAGACACCAATCAGCGCGTGGCGATGGATGGTTTTTCCAAGATTCCAGGCTTTATTGCGCCCACCTTCCGCGAGCGACTGGCACGCAACGAAGGCATAGCCAGCGTGTCCATGTTGCCGGCTCTATTTCTGGCTTATCTGCAGCGCTGGCACGCAGGAAAAATTAGCTACGAATACCAGGACCAGGCCATGGACCCAGCCGTGGCCCACGCCATTTGTGAGTCGGCCGATCCGGTTGCGGCCTTCTGCGCCGACTTGCCGCTGTGGGGCAACTTGGCCGATGACGCACGGCTGGTTGCGGCCATGCGCACCGCGTTTGACCGCGTTCAACAATTTATAAAAAGGTAATCTCAATGACTCAACGTTTAAGCGGAAAACACGCCGTTCTGACAGGCGCTGCGGGTGGTATCGGTTTGGCAGTCGCTACAGCCTATTTGCGCGAAGGTGCCATGTGCACGGTCGCAGATATTGGCAAAACCCCAACGCCCGAACTGGCTGCTGTCATGGCCGCCCATCCGGATGCACTGCTGTATGTGCCCACCGACGTCACGCAGTTGCCCCAGATTGACGCGTTGATCGCTGCGGCCCAGGCGCGCTTTGGTGCGATCACGACGCTTTACAACAACGCCGCCATTTTTGACATGGCGCCTTTGCTGGAAAGCGGCGAGGCGATGTACGACAAGATTTTCGCGGTGAACGTGAAGGGCGCATTTTTTGTTCAGCAAAAGGTGCTCGCGCATATGGTCGCGCACAAGGTGCAGGGCGGCTCCGTCATCAATATGGCGTCGCAAGCAGGGCGCCGCGGTGAGGCCTTGGTGTCACACTACTGCGCCAGCAAGGCAGCCATCATCAGCTACACGCAAAGTGCTGCGCTGGCCATGGCGCCACACAAGATTCGTGTCAACGGCATTGCCCCTGGCGTGATCGCCACGCCCATGTGGGCCAACGTGGATGCCTTGTTTGCCAAGTACGAGAACCTGCCGATCGGCGAGAAGAAGAAGCGTGTAGGCGAGGCCGTGCCCCTGGGCTATATGGGTGACCCCACCGATATCTGTGGTGCGGCCATTTTCCTGGCTAGTGATGAAGCCTCTTACATCACGGCGCAAACCTTGAATGTGGATGGTGGCAACGTGATGTCTTAGACTGGCGTCTGATAAAAAAGCGCCACCCACCATGCCCGCCAAGCCGCGCCAGCTCAAACCCGAACTCGAACACGACTACAGCCGCTCGCCCGAACTGGGCTATGAGCGGCCGGAAGAGGTGGGCATTATTCGTTGCCTGTCACACGGTTTTCCTACGCCCTTGGCGCGCTGGCACTACCACGACGAATACGAGTTGCACCTGATCACTTCAACCTCTGGCAAGGCGTTTGTGGGCGACTGGATTGGGCAATTTCAGCCGGGGCACTTGGTGCTGACAGGCCCCCGTTTGCCGCATAACTGGGTCAGCATGGATTTGCCCGAAGGTGGCGTGGCCGAGCGCGATCGGGTGATCCAGTTTCCCCATGCGCCCATGGAGGAGGCCAGCCGCCACATTCCGGAAATGCGCGCCGTGCTGCCGCTGTTGGAGCGGGCAAAGCATGGCATTGAGTTTTTTGAATTGTTTCCGCAGGCCATGGCGCACTGGCAGCATGTGAAGTCTTCTCAAGGGCTGGCACGCTTTGGCGCATTCTGCGAATTTTTGAACGAATTGGCGCAGTGCAAGGACTACCGCCTGCTGTCCAACGCGCAGATTCAAAGCGTGGACAACGATGCGCAACTGGATCAGATCAATGCCATTTTGAGCCGCATTACGGACCAACTTGCCGAGCCGCTTTCGGCCGCTGCATTGGCCGAGGAATTGGGCATGAACGAGAGCCGCTTTTCACGCTTCTTCCGGCGCGCCACCGGCAACACCTTTACCGACTTTGTGAACCATGTGCGCATCAACCGCGCCTGCCAGTTCCTGATGGAGTCAGACCGGCAAATCACCAGCATTGCCTACGACGTCGGCTTTAACAACATCGCCAATTTCAACCGCCGATTTCTGGATATCAAGGGCATGACGCCGCGCGAGTTTCGCCGTCAAGTGGCGAACCGCTTTGGAGTCAAGTAGAGCCCCCACGCTCGCTCGCTGCGCGTAGCTCTCTGCCCCCTTAGGGGGTGAGTTTTGCCTTGGGGCGGCCCGGCGCCGAGTTCAAGAGCCCCCACGCTCCCCACTTCGTGTGGTTCGCTGCCCCCTCAGGGGCTGCGTTTTGCCTTGGGGCGGCCCGGCGGCAAAACCTTCACCACAAACTAAAGCGCCGTCCCAGCTGCAAAAAGATATTGCGGTTGCCGCCGCTGCCTGAGGCAGCGCCAAAGAAGATGTTGCCGACTTTGCTGTCCAGGCCGATGAAGGCGGTGCCGCTGTACTTTTGCGAATAATCCTTGGCGCTGGACC
>CANFNO010000238.1 GCA_947447845.1 Burkholderiales bacterium
AATGCCCATTACAGTGAAATCGACCGTCAGCACATCCCCCTGCTTGCCCGAGGGATAGTCGCCCGGTGCGCGATAAACGGCCCCCACATGGCTGTCCGGAAAGGTCTCGGCATAGAACCGGGCGGCCTCCAAAGCGGTGCCGTCGTACCAAAGACAAATCGTGTTTTTGCTGACCATCGTGGTTCCTTTTAAGGGGACAGAAGCGTTCGCCCGTCCGACTCAGGTGTACGAAAACTGTGGGCAAACTTTACCGCTCTGGCGGTATCCCCTACCTCGATATGGTTTGGGCAAAACCCCGGCAGACTCAGCCAATGAGCCGGGACAAGGCAGCAGCTTCTTTGTCGGCCGGGTTTTCAAACATGCCTTGAAGCCAAGCCGATTCCCGGCTTTCCACCGTCGACAAAAACTCGTCCACTTTGCCCTTGCTGCGCGACAGGGCGGCGAAGATCGAAAACCCGCGCTCCAGAAAACGTTGCAGCGAGCCCATGCCCGCGCTGGCTGCCGGGCGCCGCATCAGCTTGAGCAACAAGGCCAGGCCTGGCTTGTGGGTCAAGACCGCCAATTCGCGCCCGAGCGACAAGACGTCTGCCAGTTGCTGCTGACGCTCGGCACGTTTGCCGACGACGTGCCAGGCGGCCACGTAACTCACGGCGTCAAGCCCTGCCGGTGTTACCGCGAGCTGCACGCAATGCGTGGCCATCAAATGGTCCAACTCCTCGGTCAGCGCATGCAACTGCGAAAGGGCCACAGCCGTTTCGACCACCGAGGCCGGGAACACCGTGGCCAGGGTTCCGGCAATGCGGGCAAACTGCGCGTCCCGCTCCGAAAAGTCGGCATCGCTATACAGCTCTTCCAGGAAAAAACGGGAGGCCGGACCAAAGTCTTTCGAGGCCATCAGGTCGGCATAACCCTGGCGAAAGCGCGCTGCCTGCACGCGCTTGATGGAAGCCACTGCCGCACCCAGCGCTGGCTGGGCTGCAGCCCGGGCCCGCAGCGTGGCTACGGTCTGCATTGACTGGCGAATTGTGCTGGCGGCGTCCATTGAGGCCTAGTCTAACGCTCCCCCTTGCGATACGGTTTCATCAGCGCTTGCGGGTAACTGGCTTTGCGCGCCACCAGCACCAGGGCGACGATGGACAGCACATAGGGCAGCATCAAATACAGCTGATAGGGCAGCACCGAGCCGCCGCTTTGTTGCAGGCGCAGTTGCAGCGCATCGAAAAACGCAAACAGCAGCGCGCCCAGCAGCGCCTTGCCCGGGCGCCACGAAGCAAACACCACCAGCGCCACACAAATCCAGCCGCGCCCGTTGACCATGTTGAAGAAAAAGGCGTTGAAGGCCGACAAGGTCAGGAAGCTGCCAGCAATACCCATCAGGGCTGAACCCGCCACGATCGAGCCGGTGCGCACCGCCGCCACCGAGACGCCTTGCCCCTCAGCGGCCTGCGGGTTCTCGCCCACCATGCGCACTGCTAGGCCCAACGGCGTGCGGTACAGCACGTAGCCGACCACCGGCACGGCCAGCAAGGCGAACAAGGTGAGCGCCGTCTGCTGAGAAAGAACCGGCAAGCCCAGCCAGTGCATTTCGGCAAACGGCGTGATGGTGGGCGGGGTGTTGACCTTGGGGAAGCTGACGCGGTAGCCGTAAGAACTCAGGGCCGTGGCCAGCAAGGTTATGCCCAGACCGGAAACGTGTTGCGACAGCGCCATGCCCACGGTCAGAAACGCATGCAGCAAGCCCAGTAGCGCGCCGGTCAGCGCGGCCGCCAGCACGCCAATCCACAAGGGTGCTCCGGCATACACGGTGAGCCAGCCGGTAAAGGCACCGGCCACCATGATCCCTTCGATGCCCAGATTGAGCACACCTGCGCGCTCGCACAGCAGCACGCCCAGCGTGCCCAAAATGAGCGGCGTGGCAATGCGCAGCACGGCGACCCAGAACGCGGGGTTGGCCAGAATGTCGAAAAAGTCGGTCATGGTGCGGCGCTCATTTCCAGCGGATACGGTATTGCGTCAGGCTGGAGGCCAGCAGCACCGAGATCAGCGAGGCAGCCACGATTACATCGGCGATATAGCTGGGTACGCCGAGCGCGCGGCTCATGCTGTCAGCACCCACCAGCACACCGGCTACAAACACACTGGCCAGCGTGACCGCCAGCGGATGCAGAGCCGCCAGCATGGCAATCACAATGCCGCTGTAGCCGTAACCCGGCGACATGTCGAGCGTCAGATAACTGGTGCGCCCCGCCACCTCAATAGCCCCGGCCAGCCCGGCCAGGCCACCCGACAACAGCGCCACCAGCACCACCGTGCGCGTGACAGGCACACCGGCAAAGGCAGCCGCCTTGGCATTAGCACCCACAGCACGAATATCAAAGCCCAGCACGGTGTACTTCAGCAGCGCCCACAGGGACACCGCCAGGCTCACCGCCCACAGCAGGCCGGTATGCACCCGCGTCTGCGCCACCAGTTTGGACAACTCCAGATCCGGCAGCAGCGCCACGCTTTGCGGCCAGCCCATGGCGGTGGGGTCCTTCATGGGGCCATCCAGCATCAGCGACACCAGCAGCAGCACAATGAAATTCATCAAGAGCGTGGTCACCACCTCGTCTACACCCAGGCGCGCTTTGAGCAACGCCGGGCCCAGCAGCAACAGGGCTCCTGCCAGCGCGGCGGCCAACATCATCAGCACAAACAGCACCGGCGCAGGCAGGTCGAAACCGGTGCCGCCGTGCAGACCTCCGACGGCCACGGCAGCCAGTGCGCCGACATACAGCTGCCCTTCGGCCCCGATGTTGAACAGGCGCGCCTTGAAGGCCACGGTGGCGGCCAGTCCGGTCAGCATCAGGGGGATGGCGCGGGTAAAGGTTTCGCTCAAGGCAAACACCGAACCAAAGCCACCTTGCAGCAGCAAGGCATAGGTCTGCCCCACCGGTGCACCCGCCCACAGCACCAGCAAAGAACTCACCAGCAGCGTGAACAGCACGGCACCCACAGGCGCCAGCACCAGCGCTGCGCGCGAGGTTTGCAATCGTTTTTCAAGCCTCATGCGTGGGCCTCGCTGTGTTCGGTGACGTGGGCGCCTGCCATGGCCAGGCCGATGGATTCGCGCGTCCATTCCAGCGCGGGCAGCGCCGCACTGAGTTGCCCGCCATGCATCACGGCCACGCGGTCGCCCAGGGTCAGCACCTCGTCCAGATCGTCGGAGATCAGCAGTACCGCGGCACCGGCATCGCGCGCGGCAATCAATTGTTGTTGCACATAGTCCACCGCGCCGATGTCCAGTCCCCAGGTGGGCTGGTGCGCAATGATGAGCTTAGGCGTGGCCGCAGCGCCCAGGCTGTCAGCTTGCGGGTGCAGCAGCGCGCGGCCCAGAATGAGCTTTTGCATATTGCCGCCCGACAAAGCGCGTGCGCTGGACATGGGGCCGCCGCCGCGCACATCAAAGCGCGCGATCACCTGGGCGGCGTAGGCCTGCGCGGCACGACGGCGCACCCACAAAAATTTGGAGAACACACTGCTGCGCAAACGCTCGGAAACTGCGTTCTCCCAAACCGGCAAATCACCCACCACACCGACGGAGTGGCGGTCTTCCGGAATGCGGGCCACGCCTTGCGCCACCAGCTGCGCGGGTTGCGTGGGATAGGTTTGGCCGGATAACTCGACGCGGCCTTGCGTGGTGCGGCGCGTGCCACACAACACCTCGGCCAAGGCCACCTGCCCGTTGCCCGAGACACCGGCAATGGCGACGATCTCACCCCGTTGCAGACTGAGCGACACATGCTCCAGCCGCTCACGGGCCGGGGCGGTGCTGACGTTGTGCAGCACGCAAACCGCTGCGCCCACGTTGTGTGCAGGGCGGCGTTGCGGCGCGCTCACCGCGTGGCCCACCATCCATTGCGCCAACTGCGCTTGCGTGGTGCCCTTGGCATCAGCCTGTGCGACTAACTTGCCGCCGCGCAACACCGCCACGCGGTGCGACACACGCAGCACTTCGGCCAGCTTGTGGCTGATGAAAATAATCGACAAACCTTGCGCCACCATCTGCGCCAGCACGGCAAATAGCGCTTCGCTCTCTTGCGGCGTCAGCACGGCGGTAGGCTCGTCCAGAATCAGGATGCGCGCACCGCGGTACAGCGCTTTGAGAATCTCCACACGCTGTCGCTCGCCTACCGAAAGCTTGCCCACCAGCGCCTTCGGGTCGACGGCCAGGCCAAAGCGCTGCGCCACCGCCAGCAGTTTGTCGCGTGCGGCGGTCTTGCGCGTGTGGGCCTGCCATAGGGGTTCGGAGCCCATCATCACGTTGTCCAGCACGCTGAGGTTGTCGGCCAGCGTGAAGTGCTGGTGCACCATGCCAATGCCTGCAGCCAGCGCCGCCTTGGGGTCGCCCGCAGCCAGAGGCTGGCCGAACACGCGGATGTCACCCGAGTCAGCCGTGTAGTGCCCAAACAGAATCGACACCAACGTCGATTTGCCCGCGCCGTTTTCACCCAGCAGCGCCAGCACTTCACCAGCGCCGAGTTCCAGCGAGATGTCGTCATTGGCCACCAGCGTGCCAAAGCGCTTGCTGATGTGGGAGAGGCGCAGAACCGGTTCAGTCATGGAAGGCATTCAAAAAAGGGCACCCGGGTTGGGGTGCCCTTTTGGGGATCAAAGCAAGAAAACCTGCCGTCTCTATTTGGCTGTCGACTTGGGCTGGCCGTCGTCCACCGTCACGGTGAAGCTGCCGTCCACAATGGCTTTTTCCTTGGCCTTGACCTTGGCGATCACATCCGCAGCCACCTTCTTCTCGAAGGTGCCCAGCGGTGCCAGCGACGAGCCTTTGTGTTTCATCATGGCGTAGGGACCGTAGTCTTCGGCGGCAAACTTGCCGTCCTTGGCCATCTTGATGGCACGGTCAGCGGCGGGCTCAAAGTGCCACAGTGCCGAGGCCACCACGGTGTCGGGATATTGGCTCTGGGTGTTGATCACATTGCCAATCGCCAGCTTGCCTTTTTCCTTGGCCGCATCCGACACGCCAAAGCGCTCGGCATACAACACGTCGGCACCTTTGTCGATCATGGCAAATGCAGCTTCCTTGGCCTTCGGGGGATCAAACCAGCTGTTGATGAAACTCACGCTGAATTCCACCTTGGGATTGATTTCCTTGGCGCCCGCCATAAAGGCATTCATCAGGCGGTTCACTTCCGGAATCGGGAAGCCGCCGACCAGACCAATCTTGTTGCTCTTGGTCAGGCTACCGGCCACCATGCCGCTCAGGTAGGCGGGCTCCTGAATGTAGTTGTCGAACACGCTGAAGTTGGGAGCCTGCGGCTTGCCCGAAGAACCCATCAGGAAGGAAACCTTGGGGAAGTCCTTGGCCACCTTGCGTGCGGCGGCTTCCACGGCAAAGGCTTCGCCAAAAATCAGCTGGCTGCCGCCGGTGGCGTATTCGCGCATC
>CANFNO010000239.1 GCA_947447845.1 Burkholderiales bacterium
CGCCGGTTAAGGCGCAAGCCCAGGACGACGCAAAGCAGCAATACAGTGGCAATGGTAAAAAGATTCACAGGCGCAGACTTTGGTTTGGAACATGCGAAGTGCAAAACCAAGTCTGCTGTCTGACCTCAACGCTGTCTTGATTGAAAGTTGATCAAGACTGCAGCGCAATCGGCACCGCTTCGTCTGGCCGACGCAGACGCCCGCCAACCCAATAATCCGCTTTACAAAGGCACTACCGGATGCGGTGCACCGTCAAAGCCACCCCACACCGACTGGTCGTATTCGATCACCGAACCGGTCATCAGGCCGGACTCGGCGCTGCACAAAAAGGCTACGGCACGGGCCACTTCAAACGGATCAACCAGGCGGCCATTGGGTTGCGAGGCAGCCGCTTTTTCCAGCCAGTCGGCGTCGGCGTGATGAAACTCGCGCTGGATGCGGTCTTCGCCTTCAGAGGCCATCCAGCCGATGTTCAAACCATTGATGCGGATGCGATTGCGCAACAACGCGTAGGCGGTGTTGCGGGTCAGCGTAGCCAATGCGCCCTTGGAGGCGCAGTAGGCGGCGATAAACGGTTGCCCGGCCATGGCCGACATGGAGCCGATGTTGACGATGCTGCCCTGAATGCTTTCGCGCTTCATGACCTTGATGGCCTCTTGCATCAGGAAAAACGGCGCGCGCACATTGACGGCAAACATGCTGTCAAACAATTCCGGATCGGTGTCCAGGATGGTGCCGCGGTCGGTGCTGGCGGCGGCGTTCACCAGCGCATCGACGCGGCCAAATGTGGCGTCAGCCTGCTGCACGACTTTGCGGCAGTCTTCCACCAGACCCAAATCGGCCTGCACATAAACGGCCTGTGTGCCCAGAGCGTTCAGCTTCTCTACCTGGGCCGTGCCCTTGGTGGCGTTGCGTCCACAGATCACCACGCCCCGGGCACCGCGTTGGGCCAGGGTTGCGGCGATGGCGGCACCCAGGCCTTGCGTGCCGCCGGTAACGATGGCGACCTGGCCTTGCAGTGAGGCAAGTGCGTGGGGATTGGTGGATGTGGGATGGCTCATTGTTGTCTCCTGTTTTTTACTGAATGGAACATTCCATTTCTACATCAAGTGTGACCGCGCAGGCCCGCCGCAGACAGTGCCAGACGCACGGCGAGGCAGGCCTACAAAGTGCACGATTGATGTAGAGATGGACTTAGCTCAAGCGCGTCTGCGCCTGAGCCTGCAAAGTGGCGTTGAACTGTTCTGCCGTGTGGCCTTGCGCCAGCGCACTGCGCATCAGGTCCTGCTGGCTCTGCGGTGCCAGCCCGCCAATCGGCGGATCGCGGTCCAAGTTGGTGGGGAAGGCGTAGCCTTCGGCACTGGCGGCCACTGCGGCTGCGAGATCTGCAGCAGGCATGTTCCCGTCGCGCTGCGCCCGCAAGAGGCTGGGATACAACCGCTGCGCCATGCGCACCCGATCCACCGTCTCCATGCAGCGCCCGAAGGCGGAAGACACCTGCAGCAGATTAGCCATGCGGCGGATGTCGGCAGAACGGTTGTGGCCCGCAGCGTGCAGCAGCGCCGGGTTGAAGAAAATGCCGTCGCCCTTGCTCAAGGGGAGTTGCACATGGTGCTGGTCAAAGTACTCCTGAAACGCCGGCACACCCGCCACCAGATAGCCCGCTTCGTATTTCTGCGAGTGCGGCAAGTACAGCGTGGGCCCGCTCTCCAGCGGCATATCGACATGGGCTACCGCGCCCTGCAAGGTGAGAAAGGGCGAGAGTTGGTGCACATGCGCGGGGAAGCGCTCGGCCCCCGCTGCGGTGAAGAAGCCCAGGTGGTAATCGCGGTGCGCGGTCTGCGCTGCGCCACCCGGGTTGACGGTGTTGATCTGCGACGTGATCTGGTACGCAGGTCCTAGCCAGGCCTCGCATACGGTGGCCAATAGAGCGTTGCCGTAATAGGCGGAAAACACGTCCGGTGCACGCAGGCAGAGTTTTTCAAGGGCGTTCCAGACGCGGTCGTTTGCGCCGGGCTTGGCAAAGTGGTCGCCGCCATAACCGGCCGCTTGGGACTCTTTTATCAACGCGCGGAACTCCACGGAGGCAGCGTCCACCACCGCGGCATCCGGCACCAGCCCCTGCACCACCAGTACACCTGAACCATTTCGCCAGACCTGCGCCCACTCGGCCATCAATTGCCTGCGCCAGTCTTGTGGGTCAGCGGATACGGCCTGTTCCATACGTAGCGCTCTGGCGTCATAAATCGGCACGCCTTTGAGAATGGTTGCAGCCTGCGGACAGTCCTGTGCGCGGGTTTCGGTTTTCGCCAGCCGGTCGAGGTCGGCGACCTGGCAATGTTCAGCGTTCAACCAACCAATGTTTACCGGATTGGGTTGCATTGGTAGATGTGTATTTACTCAGCGCCGCCGTCTTTAGCCATGCGCTCGCTCTTCCAATACACATCGTCACCTACCGTGCCATCGGTACGGTAACGGTTCAGCGAACGCGACAGCACAAACAGCAAATCCGACAACCGGTTGAGATACTGGCGTGGGTTTTCCTTCAGCGCTTCTTCGTTGCCCAGGGCCACCAGCGCCCGCTCGGCGCGACGTGCCACGGTGCGGCAGACGTGCGCCAGCGCGGCGGCACGCGTGCCTGCGGGCAGGATGAATTCGGCCAGGCGCGGCAACTGCGCGTTGTACTCTTCCAGAGCCTGATCCAGCGCCAACACGGCTTCGGGCTTGAGCAGTTCGTAGCCGGGAATCGACAACTCGCCGCCCAGGTTGAAGAGTTGGTGTTGGATCTCGACCAGCAAGGTGCGGATGCCGTCGGGCATGTCTTCGCACAGCAGCACGCCGATATTGGAATTGAGCTCGTCCACATCGCCCATGGCGTGCACGCGCAGGCTGTTCTTGGAGACACGGGTGTTGTCGCCCAGGCCGGTGGTGCCAGCATCTCCCGTGCGGGTAGCGATTTGTGTGAGGCGGTTTGCCATTACGGTGCGTCCTTGGATCAAAATCAGATTATTGACGGAGAAACCCATGAACGCAGCCACCCCAGCGGATCACCTTGTGCCGCAAGCGACACACCGCGCAGTCCCTCAGGCCTTGCTCGACGCCTTGTCAGCCCGCTTTGGCGCGCAGTTCTCCGTCGCGCTGGCCGTGCGCGAACAGCATGGGCGCGACGAATCTGCCTTCTCGGTCGCCCCGCCGGATGCGGTGGTGTTTGCCGAAAGCACGCTGGATGTGTCTGATGCCGTCAAGCTGGCGGCAATGCACCAAGTGCCTGTGATTCCCTTCGGTGTCGGCTCCTCGCTGGAGGGGCATCTGCTGGCGGTGCAAGGTGGCATCAGCCTGGATGTCTCACGCATGAACCGCGTGCTGCAGACCGATGCAGAAGACCTGACGGTGACGGTGCAACCGGGCGTGACGCGCAAGCAGCTGAACGAGGCGGTGAAGTCAACCGGACTCTTTTTCCCGATCGACCCGGGCGCCGACGCAAGCCTGGGCGGCATGTGCGCCACCCGTGCCAGTGGGACCAATGCCGTGCGCTACGGCACCATGCGCGAAAACGTGCTGGCGCTCGAAGTGGTTACGGCCAACGGCGAGGTCATCCGCACCGGCACCCGCGCCAAAAAGAGCAGCGCGGGCTACGACCTGACCCGGCTGATGGTGGGCTCCGAAGGCACGTTGGGTGTGATGACGGAGATCACCCTCAAGCTCTATCCCTTGCCCGAAGCGGTGATGGCTGCGAGTTGCTCTTTTTCGAGCCTGGTGGATGCGGTCAACACAACCATTCAAATCATCCAGCTGGGCGTTCCGATTGCGCGCTGCGAGCTGCTGGATGGCAATACGGTGGGGATGGTCAACCGCCATTCCAAGCTGAACTTACCCGAGACGCCGCTGCTGCTGATGGAGTTCCATGGCTCACCCGACGGCGTGAAGGAACAGGTGCACATCGTGCAATCCATCGCCTCGGACCACGGCGGAAAATCTTTTGAGTGGGCACTAACACCCGAGGATCGCACGCGCCTGTGGACGGCCAGGCACAACGCTTATTTCGCCGGTGTGCAATCGCGCCCGGGTTGCCGCGTCATCAGCACCGATACCTGTGTGCCGATTTCACGTCTGGCGGATGCGCTGCTGGACTGCGTGGAAGAAGCCAATGCGGCCGGGATTCCGTATTTTCTGGTCGGCCATGTGGGCGATGGCAACTTCCACATGGGCTATCTGATTGACCCTGAATTACCACAGGAATGGGCGGTGGCAGAGGAACTCAATACAAAACTGGTGCAGCGCGCGCTGGCTCTGGGCGGCACCTGCAGCGGTGAACATGGCATCGGCCTGCACAAGATGGACTTCCTTTTAAGCGAAGCGGGGACAGGCGCCGTAGACATGATGCGCGCCATCAAGCGGGCGCTGGACCCGCACAACATCCTGAATCCGGGAAAGATTTTTTCGCTGTAACGCGGCCAATCTCTCGGCCAATTGCTTGGCCTAAAGATCGACCTAAAGCTCTGCGATTTCAGCGATGGCGCTGGCCATGTACTCAATGCGGTTTTGCATGTCCTGCTCACTGTCGGCAAACCGCTTGGCCACATCTTCAAATTCCACCGTCAGCTCCATGAAGGCGTCCACCACGTCGGGGTCGAAATGCTCACCGCGTTCGCTAAAGATCACGCCCACAGCATCCTCGTACGACATGCCCTGGCGGTAGATCTTGTTGCTGATCAGCGCGTCGTACACATCGGCTAAGGCCAAAATCCGGGCAGACAGGGGGATCTGATTTTCAGACAGCCCCATGGGGTAGCCCTTGCCATTCCACTTTTCGTGGTGCGACTGCATTAATTCTTTGGCCAGGATCAGCGCCGGGGACACCAAGCCCAAGCGCTTTTCGGCACGCTGAATCGCCTCATAACCCAGTGTTGTGTGGGATTTCATGACCGCCTGTTCTTCTGGTGTCAATCGACCGGGTTTGAGCAGAATGCGATCGGGAATGGCCACCGTGCCCAGGTCGTACATGCAGACGCTGGCGCACAACGTATCGATATAGGCCGCATTGAGTTGTGAAGCAAAGACGGGTTGACTTTGGAGCTTTTCAGCGAGCAATCGCACGTAGTGCTTCACGCGCTCCAAATGGCTTGCCGTATCGGATTCACGCAACTCGGCCAGTGTCGCCACCGCAAACAAGACCACCTGATGCGCATGCAGTGCTTCGAGAGAAGCGTCACTTAATGCTGAAGTCTGGGAATCCATGTTGTCCTCCTTAGAGCGCCACAACCGGAGCCCTGTACACCCAAACCATTTTGCCACCGGGCGTGCGATATTGGGCTGTTGCAATCAGATGTGTTGCTTCAAAGTCCAAACTTACCAGCCATGCGCCCTCGCGCAGTTCAGCCGCCTTGATGACCGCGCGCGTCATGCTCTCAGGGCGCTGAAACAG
>CANFNO010000240.1 GCA_947447845.1 Burkholderiales bacterium
CTTCCAGCTTTGGTGTTGCAACGCTAACCCCAAAAATCGACGGTGTCGATGCGCTCTACCTTGCGGCCGACACGGCCATGTACCGAGCCAAAGACGCAGGAAGAAACTGCGTCGTGGCTTTTGGTACATCCGTCTATTCGTCGTGAAGGCGTGGCGTGGATAAACCCTCGGCCGGTTCGCCGGTGTCGGGGTCTATCCAGTCTGCGATGCCGATTTCGCCTTCGGCTTCTTCCAGCGACTCTCCAGGCTCGGCATCGTCGTCGGCATCTGCGTCGGCTGATTGCATGTCGGAAAGCGCCTCTTCCATGCTGGCGAATGGCCCGGATTCCTGAAGTCCATCTGGCGCCTGCCAATAGTAGCCATCGGGACGGTACACCACAGTTCCCATTTCGACTTCTGTGATGGAGTCGTCTTCGGCGGCATTCATTGCATCCTTAAAGGATGGGGCCTTGAGTGTGCTCATGCTATCAACCTTCCAGTGTGAACAGGGTCAAATAATCGGAGCCCGCTTGGCGGCCTCCTTCGAGTGGTCTTGCATTTTTTCTTTGTGACGCATGACTTGGCGTTCCAGCTTGCCGGCCATCTCGTCGATTGCTGCGTACAGGTCTTCATTGGACGACTCAGCAAACAGTTCAGCACCCTTGATACGCAGTGTGCACTCGGCATGCTTGCCATCTTTTTCCTTGTGCTTCTCAACCGACAGGGTCACCTTGGTACCCACTACATCATCAAAATGGTTGGTTATTTTGTCGAGCTTGGCTGTGACGTAGTTGTTTAGCGCTTCGGTAACTTCAATGTGGTGTCCGCTGATTGTCAGTTTCATTTTTCTTTCTCCTAAAAAATCGGTCCGGGCCCTATGCCCCTGAAGTGCGGTAAGTGGCTTGTTAGGCCGCATTTCCTGCACCGTTGAAGGCAGCATAGCAGGTGCTCTGCCTCTCAAATCTTTCAAATGCAGCGAGTTGCTTCGGGCGTCGCCATAGTTTGATCTTGAGCAAAAATTTATCACAGTATGCGCTTCTAAGCCCCTGAACTGGCACACCCGCACAATGTTTCAATTTGCTTTGCCACTTGGGCTGCGCCATCACTTTGTTGCAGGCGCAAGGCGACCGCCTGGCGCGGCGCCAAGGGCCCGGCAATAGCGGCCTTGATGGACTGACTCAATTGCTTTGCGCCGATGCGCTCCATCGATACGGGCCTGGGGGTCAAGTTGGCCAGGTAAAGCCGGTGGGCGTGGTGATATTGGTCGAGTATCAGGGGCAGCAAAACCTGCGGTACCCCGGCGCGCAACGCTTGAGCGGTGGTGCCGGAGCCGCCATGGTGAACTACTGCCGCCACCCGAGGAAAAAGCTGTGCGTGGGGCGCTGCGGCAACGCTGCGCCAGCCAGACGGCAGCCTTTGGTTGGCTGATCCGGCCCAACCTGCCGCGATCAGGCAACGCCTGCCAGCAAATTCCAGGGCCTGCGGCAGAAGGCTCTCCATGCGCTGTGTTGCGGGCCCGCCCATGCTGCCAAAGCCGATGTAGACGGGAGGCTCGCCATCCTGCAGCCAGGCATCGAGTTCGGCGTCCAGCGGCTCCGGGTCCTCCAGAAATAAAAAGTTGGCCCGCTGCAGGTTTTCTGGCCAGTCACGATCAGCGGGAAAAAGCGTTTCATCGGCGGCGATTGCGTAGCGACAGGCATGCAGCAGGTGATCGCGCAAATCGATGGTCGCCAGTCCCGCCTGTTTGCGCGCCAGGTTCAATGGCTGCCCAACCATGCTGTCTGCCAAACGGTCATGCAGTCGCCAAAGCAACTGGTTGAGCCAACTTGGCAGCCCGTGCCAGCGCACGGTGGGCGGTGGATGCAAGCCCGAAGGAACCATGCAAGTGCTGTACAAGACCCCCAGCGCCGGGATACCCAGGCGCTCTGCGACGGAGGGTGCGGTCAGTGCCAGACCCGCCCAGACCAGCACATCCGCCTGAGCACAGATGGCAAGCAGTTCTTGCATCTGGCGTGGCAGCGCATCGGCAAAGTAGCGGGTCAGCAAAGGCGTGGCCCGGCGCAAGTTGCCGGTGAGCACCGCAGGGTTGTCGGCCAAATACTGCTGCATATCCACGCCCAGGGGCGCAAAGTCAAAGCCCAGCGATTGAACCCAGTGTGCAAAGTTTGGCGGTGCAGCAATCAGCACGCGATGGCCGCGCTGGCGCAACCTCTGACCCAGGGCCAGCATGGGTTGCACATCGCCGCGCGAGCCAATAGAGGCAAGTACCAGGCGCAAAGCAGGGCGGGGCGACAAGGGGTGTTTTCCAGGGGGTGCTATTCGCTGCAGTCTATGCCAGAGTCGGGCGGCGCGCCTAAGATGCGCGCTGCGGTTGGCACCAATCTTGCGCCAATCCGAACGAGTGTTCCATTTTGAAATGGGGCCATTTAGACAAAAATGATACGGAGACTTTCACTGTGACCCCAACCGGAAGGATGCGTTGGCTGCTGCTGGGCCTGGCCCTGGTGCAGCAACTTGGCGTTGCTGCGACCCTGACCGTCGGCGTGCTGGGCTTGGAAGACGATGCACGTTACCAACCGCGTCGACTGGAACACAACTACCCCGCTCAACCCGCAGGCCGACCCCTGGACGCGGCAGCACTGGCGGCAGAGGAATCTGCCATCGAGGTGGAAGCGGTGGGCCACAAGTTGGTGGTCAAGCCTTTCATGGCAGCCAATGCGGCGGACCTGCCCCGCGCAATGGCCCAACTCAAAGCGGCCAAGGTGCAATACCTGCTGCTGGACCTGCCGGATGCGGACCTCAAGGCTGTGCTGGCCAGCGCGCCCGCCGCGTTAGGCCCGGCGCTCCTTTTCAACATCGGCTCGGGCTCGGATGAGTTGCGCGGCGCGGGTTGCGCGGCCAATCTCTTGCACACCTACCCCAGCGAGGCCATGCGCAGCGATGCGCTGGCCCAGTATCTGGCCGCGCGCTCCTGGAACCAGGCTCTGGTGCTGTACGGCCCGCGCCCGCAAGACAAGCTGCAGCTCGACGCGTTCATGCGCTCGGCCAAGCGCTACGGCATCAAGATTGGCCAGTCCATCGCCTACAAGTTGTCCAACGACCCCCGCGAGCGCGATCTGGGCAATGTGCGCTTGCTGACCAAGGACAAGGGCCATGACGTGGTGGTGGTCATCGACAGCGATGGCGAGTTTGCCCGCGGCGTGCCCTACAACACCCAGTGGCCGCGCCCGGTGTTGGGTAGCAACGGCCTGGTCGCCCTGGCCTGGCATCCGCAATGGGATCTGAATGGCGGTCCGCAGCTGTCGCGCCGCTTCATGCGCGCCGCGCACCGGCCCATGACCGGGCAGGATTGGGCCGCCTGGGCCGCTGTCAAAGCTCTGGTTGGGGTGCTGACCGAAAACCCCAAGGCCACCGTACCGCAGCAACTGCAGATGCTGCGCAAGGGGGAGGTGTTTGTCGATGGCTTTAAGGGACCGCGACTGTCGTTCCGCGCCTGGGATGGCCAGTTGCGTCAGCCGGTTTTTCTGGGCCATGCCGATGGCGTGGCAGCCGCCGCGCCCTTCGAGGGCGTGATGCACCCCACCGAAGTGCTGGACACCCTGGGTGTTGACGAAAAGGAGAGCACATGCAAAGCGCGTCCGTGAATCTGCCGGTCCCCATTCTTTTGCACCTGGCGCGCGCGCTGCGCGCCGTGGTCGGGCGCGAGTTGCTCAAGTTTCTGCGCCAGCCCTCGCGCCTGGCCTCCAGCCTGGTGCGGCCGTTGTTGTGGTTCGTGGTCTTCTCAGCCGGCTTTCACAACGTGTTTGGCGTGGCCATCATCCCGCCCTACGAGACCTATGTGGAATACAAGGTCTACATGCTGCCCGGCCTGCTGGGCATGATTGCCCTCTTCAACGGCATGCAAAGCTCGCTCTCCATGGTCTATGACCGCGAAATGGGCGTCATGCGCCTGCTGCTTACGGCTCCGCTGCCGCGCGGCTGGTTGCTGGGCTTCAAGTTGGTGGCTTCCACTTCACTGTCGCTGTTACAGATGCTGGTGTTTTTGCTGATTGCGCTGGCCTTTGGCGTGGAGGCTGATCTGGCCAACTGGTTGCTGGCGGTGCCGGTGATGGCGCTGGGCGCCACCATGCTGGCGGCCCTCGGCCTGATGCTGTCTGTCTATATCAAGCAGTTGGAAAACTTTGCCGGCACGATGAACTTTGTCATCTTCCCCATGTTCTTCATCAGCACGGCGCTGTATCCGCTGTGGAAGGTGGAGGAGTCGGGGGCCCTATGGCTGGTGCAAATTGCGCAGCTCAACCCATTTACCTATGTGGTGGAGTTGATCCGCTTTGCCCTGCAGGGGCAGTTCAACGCACAGGCCTTGGCGGTCGTCGTGGTCGGTGGTTCAATCTTCTTCGGCCTGGCCTTGCGCGGTTACGACCCGCAGCGCGGTTGGATCAAACAGCGCGCTTGAAGGACTGGGCTATGTGGAATTGTGTGTGGCGTTTGCGTGTCTGCGCCTTGTTTTTGAGCTTGTTGTGTCTGGCGCAAGCGCAGGCCGGTGTCATGACCCGGGAGACCATGGCGCAGGCCTTCCCCGCGCCGCTGGTGGTGGGCGAGAAAGAGCGCGATGTACCAGTCTGGCCGATCTTTGCGCAGGACCTCACGAGCACCTCCATCGTCGCCTATGCCTTCGAGTCGATCGACTTCGCCGCTATACCGGGGTTCTCAGGCACGCCGTTCAACCTGTTGGTGGCGCTGGACAAGGACGGTAAGTTCATGGACGTCAAGGTCTTGTCGCAGCACGAGCCCGTGTTTTTGGACGGCCTGGGCCCGCAGCCGCTGTTCAAGTTTGTGGAGCAGTACAAGAACCTGTCGCTCAAGCAAAGCATCAAGATCGGCCTGAACCAAAGCAGTGCCAGCAAGGCCAACAGCGCCAATGTCTATATCGACGGTGTGGCCAAGGCCACCGCCTCGGTGCGCATCCTGAACCAGAGCCTGCTGGCCGCGTCGCTCAAGGTGGCGCGCGCCAAGATGGGCTACAGCACGGGCACTGACCCGGACCTGATCGCCCGCATCCGTCCCGACGTGTACGAGGCGTTGGATTGGAAGGGCTTGCAGAAGGCCGGTCTGGTGACCCACAAGATATTCAAGAATTCCGAGGTGGAGTCCGCCTTCAAGGACACGGTGGGCGAAGGCCTGGACGACGAGGCGCGGCGCGCCCCCGATGCGCCTTTTGTGGAGCTGTATTTCGCACATTTGAATGTGCCCAGCGCCGGGCGCAACCTGCTCCCCCCTCAGACGTGGGATTACCTCCAGAAGCGCCTGGAGCCGGGGGATCATGCGCTGCTGGTCATTGCCAAGGGGCGCTACGGCATCGTCAGCGAGGACTTTCAGCGTGGCACCGTGCCGGACCGTTTGAGCCTGAACCAGAGCAAGCTCTCGCTGGAAATGCGCGA
>CANFNO010000241.1 GCA_947447845.1 Burkholderiales bacterium
CTGCGCGGCCTGCAACACGGTTTGCAGCGCGTCCCAACCGCCAATGGCGTGGATGAAGCGTTGGTACTTCATCTTGCTCCAGTCCAGCACTTCAGCCGGTGCTGCGGCGCCAAGCCAGCGCTCGCTCAGGAAACCGCCGCCCAGTACGCCATAGGTCAGCAGCTTGACGCCGCGCTCCAGGCACAGCTGCGACATGGCTTCGGTGCCGCGGCGGTCCAGCAGCGACATGCAGACCTGGTTACTGGCAATCGGCATGCCTTCGTTCAGCAGCACACGCAGATGCGCGGTGTCAAAGTTGCACAGACCGATAGCCCGGATCAGGCCTTCCTGGCGCAGTTTGGCCAGCTCCGCCACTGCGTCGATATAGCCCGGATGGTCAAAGGTCCACCAATGGAATTGCAGCAGGTCGATGCAGGGGGTTTGCAGGCGGTCCAGCGAGCGTTGCACGCCTTCGCGAACAACGCTTGCGCTCATGGCCCCCGGAGGCGGGCACCACTTGGTGAAGGCGCGCACGCCCGGCTGCGTTTTGGAAGCCAGCAGTGTGCCGGTAATCACCTCGGCCGAGCCGTAGTGGTCGGCCATGTCAAAGGTATCAAAGCCCTGTGCGGCATAGGCCGCCAGGTTGGCTGCGCCTTGCACCGGGTCCAGCAAAGTCCCGCCGCGCTCCATGTCCGCCACCTGCCACAGGCCGGTGACGATGCGCGAGATTTCCAGGCCCGGTGCCAGCAAGGTGCGCGCCGGGCACACGCTGCCGGGTTGCGCAGCTAAGGCGTCACTCATTTCATCTTGGCTTGAATGGCCGCCACATCTTCGGTGGACATCTGGCCGACCGTGACCACTTCGCCATTGGCAATCTTCCAGGTGCGGAAAGGGCCGGCAATGTCGCCGTACTTGTCAAACTGCACCGGGCCAATCACGCCCACGTAGCGCACCGGCTTTTTCTGTTTGATGAGTTCCAGCGCGCGGGTAAATCCGGCAGGCCCAGCATGCACCACTTCGCCGCCAGGCTGGGTGACTTTGCGGATCGCATCGCGGATGGCAGCGGCTTCAAACTTGCCGGCCTGTGCAATCGCCAGACCCAGGATGGCCCCGGCGTCAAAACCCTGTTCGGCAGCTGGCGCCTCGGCGTCAAAGCCACCGCTCATGGCGGGGTAGGCCTTGGCAAAGTAGGCGGTGGACTCGGTCTTGGTGGTGCCTGATGAGGTGCCAAAGGCATTGTTCAGGTATTGCGGTCCCACGCCCTTGATGAAGTCGGCGGCGTTCATGCCATCGTTGAACAGGAATTTTTGTGGGCCACCCTGTTGAATCCAGGTGCGGATGATGGTGGTGCCGTCGCCTGGGTAGCCAATGAAGTAGAGCGCGGTGGGGTCGGTCTTGAGCGCCTTGGTGACTTCGGCGTTGTAGGAAGACTGCTCCGGGTTATAGGGCGTGACATCGACAATCTTGCCGCCCATTGCCTCATAGGCGCGGCGGAACTCAGCCAGCATGTTGACACCGAAATCGTTGTTAACGTGGATGACGGTCAGGCTCTTCATGCCCTGGTCCAGCGCGTATTTGGCAGCAGCCGTGCCTTGCAGCGCGTCGCTGGTAATAGTGCGGAAGAACCAGCCGCCGGTCTTGCCTTCCAGTGCCAGTTTGGTGAGCGAGGGCGAGGACGAAGCGGGAGAAATCTGCACCACGCCAGCCGGGGCCGTGACCGAGGTGACCATGGGAATCGACACCGAGCTGATGATGCCGCCGATGATGGCCGGCGTCTTCTTCAGGTCCACCAGTTGACGGGCCTGGTCCACCGCCACCGAGCCCTGGCTTTGCGCATCACGCAAATCAAAGGCCAGCTTGCAACCGGCAATGCCACCCGCACCCGCCGCTTTGTTGAGGTCGTTGAACGCCAACTCGACTGACTTGCTGGCGGCCTGACCGTAGCGTCCGGCGGCACCGGTAAGCGACACCACCATGCCCACTGTGTGGGTGCAGGAAGGTGTCTGGGCCAGGGCGGCAGAAGAGCCCAGGCTGGCCAGCATGGCCAGAGCGGTAGCAGAGAGCAAATAACGCATGGTGAGAATCTCCAGGGTGGGTTGAAATCAGGTTTTGTTGAGGTCGTACTTCATGATGCGGCCGTGCCGCCCGGTCTTGTCGCGCTCCAGGCTGTAGGGTTCACCTCCAGCACCCGGGGATGCATCAAGAATCGGTTTCAGCAGGGCGTGATCAATCGCGTCCAACTGAAATGTAAACACTTCCATCGTGCTGGCAATGCGGTCGGCGTAACGTGCGCCCACAATCGCTGCGGCAACACCGGGCTGGTCGAGCACCCAGCGTATGGCCACGCTGGACAGGCTGACCGCATGGCGCCGGGCGATGGTTTGCAAAGCCTGCAGCAAAGCCTGGAAGGCAGACCAGCCGCCAAACTCGTCAATGATCAGTTTGTATTTCACAAGCGAGCGGTTGGTGGGCGTGGCCTCTGGCTCGTCGCGACCCAGCCAGTGCTCGGTCAAAAAGCCACCGGCCAGCGTCCCGTAGCAAAGCAAGTGCATGCCGTGGCTCGCACCTAAGGCGGTGAGCTGGCCGGCAGGCCTGCGGTCCAGCAGCGAGTATTGCGTCTGCATGCTGACCAAAGGCACCCCGGCATCCATGATTTCCCGCGCATGGGCGGCGTCAAAGTTGGTGCCACCGATGTGGGCAATTAAGCCTTCTGTTTGCAGCGCGTGCAGGGCCATGGCAGTTTCTACATAACGCGGCACGCTGTAGTCCCACCAGTGAAATTGCACCAGGTCCAGGCGCTCGGCGTTCAGACGCTGCAAGGAGCGCGTGATGATGCGGCGAACATAGGCGCCGTCCACCGTGGCCAGGTCCCCGTAGTCGGGCACAAACTTGGTGTGCACCTGCATGCGCGGCAAACCGGCAGCAGCGCGCGCGCCATTGAAGGCGCCATACATGTCTTCCACGCCGGTATAGATGTCGGCGCCGTCTACCGTGTTGAGGCCCGCGTCCAGAAACACCGCCATGTCGGCAATGGCGCGTTCGCGCTCCACCGGGCCGTGGTCTCCGGCGAGTTGCCAGCCGCCACGGATAACGCGGGGAATGCGGTAGCCCGGCGCAAGCTGCGTGGTTTCAACGGGGAACGTCGCCACGCTCATGCCTGCGGGTCCAACGGTACGGCGGTGGTCTCGCTGTGGCGGAAAGTGCGCTTGCCCATGCGGGTGATGCGAAAACGGGTCGGGCAGTTGGGGTCCGGGCAGGCCACTTCGGCATCGGTGCTCATCCAGTCGGCGGCCTGCGTGACGCGCTGCTTGGCGGGCAGCAGCGGCAATAGCGCGGCCAGCGAATACATCGAAAAGCCCTGGCCGGGTGGAAAGTGCAGCACCTCGCCATGCACCTCGAAGTAGTCGCCGACTTTGGCATTGCACTGGATCTTGCGGTCGTCGTGCACCACCACCTCTACCCGCAGGTCATACAGCTCAAATTCTTCGGATTGCATGGTGGATTGGTTCAGACTTCGATCTTGTTAAAAACCAAATTTGGTATTTATATATACCAAAAATTGGCTCATTATTTGGTCACCACCTGACGCTGTCAAGAAGATTTATCAAGTTGCTTTGGTGGTAGTCTTTTTGCTGCCCGCTGCAACGGCGCTGGTCTGCAAAATCGAGCGGCGGCGTAGGCGTTTACCCGCTGCCATCTCCCAGGCAGACTCCAGCAGTCCGATGCGCGCTGACGTGGCCGCGTCGATCTGCGCCGGGTCGCCGCTCTCAATAGCCAACAGGCTGTCGCGCAAGGTCTTGGTCGATTGGCTGATGTCCGGCAACTGGCGTACCGCCAGCGTGCGCACCAGTTCCATGCGGCGCAGCATCACTTCCATCATCTGCACGACCATGCTGTTTTGCGTGGCCCGGGCCACGGCGATATTGAAGCGCGTGCTGGCAATCGTCATGCGCTGCGCTCCGTCGTCACTGAGTTTTTTGCCTTTGAATTTTGCGCAGGTTTCTTCGCTCAGGCGCACCGCATCGCGCATGCGCTCGAAATCTGCCGGGGTGGCGTATATCGCAGCCAGGCGGGCCACATGGGGTTCAAACAGGCGCCGCGCTTCCATCACGCTGTCGATGTCTTCCAGCGGCAGGGCCGGCAGCGGAAAGCCGCACAGTTCTGGCGGAATGCTTTCGCTGGTGACGAATATGCCGCCGGACGAGCCGGGCAAAACTTGCACGACTCCGGCCTGCACCAGCAGTTTGATGGCTTCGCGCAGGGTAGGGCGGCTGACCCCCAATTGGACCGACAGGCTCTGCTCAGAGGGCAGGCGTTCGCCGACTTTGACATCGCCTGCACGTATCGCTTCGGTAATCCGGTAGGCCACCACCTCGCAGGGGCGCACCAGTTGCACGGGCTGAAACACGAAGCGGGTAGGTTGGATGCGGGTCACGTAATCTCCTAGGCGGCAAATCGTAGCGCATTCAGGCCCGACCGCTGCCGTCAGGGGGCGGCCGGGTTGAAAGTCATGCGCACAAGCGATTACAGTGTGTGAAGAACAAGAAACAAACATTGCCCACGACATGCAACTCAATCTCAAACGTTCCAGCAAGCGTTTCCTGTCGATTCTTGCCCTGCTGCCAGTGATCGTGCTGACACTGGCGCTGCTCTACATGCTGGGTATGGACCATCTGGAAGGCCGCTCCCGCACCTACTTGCAAAGCCTGCTGTGGGCCAGTGAAACGATCACCACGACCGGTTATGGAGCCGATAGCACTTGGCACCACCCGGCCATGGCTTTGTATGTGATGGTGGTGCAGTTTGCCGGACAGTTCTTGATTTTCCTGGCGTTTCCCATGGTGATCCTGCCGTACTTTGAAGAGCAGTTTGAGGTGCGCTTGCAGCACCAGTTGCCCCCCATGGCGGGCAAGGTGCTGTTTTACCGCTATGGCCCGACGATCGATTCGCTGCTGGTGGAGTTCAACAGCAAGAACACCCCCTTTGTGATTCTGGAAGAAGACATGCAGGTGGCGCGCAATCTGCGCGACCGGGGCTACAACGTGGTGTTCGGCAAGATGGCCGATGACCCCACGGTGCTGAACAACGTAGCCCAGGCCCAGGCGGTGGTGGCCAACGGCGATGACCACGCCAATGCCACCTTCACGATGGTGGTGCGCGAGGCCGGATACACGGGCCCACTCTACGCGCTGGCAGACGACCCCTTGTATCGCTACCCCATGCTGCAGATCGGTGCCAGCGATGTGTTCACCCCGGCCCATGTGTTGGGTGCGGCCCTGGCGTCGCAGGCCAGCACACGCATCAGCCCACCTGCAGAGGGCATGCACCTGCTGGGCAACAAGATTGGCATGGCCGAGTTTCGGGTACGTGCCGAAAGTCCACTTTCCGGCAAAACGCTGGGTGAGTTGAAACTGCGTGAGCGCCAC
>CANFNO010000242.1 GCA_947447845.1 Burkholderiales bacterium
CCCAATGCAGGCGTTATCTATCTGGACACCGAGTTGGCCTTGTCACAAATTGGCGATGTGGAAGCCATGAACGGCATGCTTGTGATGCTGCAGGATGCGCTGGCCCAAGACCTTCCCTTGATTGATGATTTTTTGCGCGCCGGTGATGTTGCCAATGCCAACCGTTTGCTCCATGCGCTCAAAGGCTTCATTCCGATATTCTCCCGGCCCGAACTGTGTGCCCATGTGGTGCAGGTCGAAGCCATGAGCAAGGACACTAGCAACACGGCGACTGCTCCCGCTTACCTGGCCTTGAAGCCCAAGCTGGAGCAATTGCTGTCCGAAGTTCGCGCCCATCTGCTCTCGGTTACCTCCTGAACGGCCAAGGAGGGAGTCACCATGGATGTCAAGCGAGCCCGTGTGATCGTCGTAGAAGACGAAAAGATCATGAGTACTTTCATCCTTGGCAATTTACGCCGCCTTGGAATTCTGGATCTCTACGCATTTCAGGACGGTGCGGCGGCCCTGCGTGAAATGGTTACCCTGAAGCCGGACCTGATACTCACCGATGTGCACATGCAGCCCATGGGTGGGATTGAGTTTGTGCGCAATTTGCGCGCGTCAGCCCATTCTCAGATTGCCAATACCCCCGTAATATTTTTGAGTGCCGACTCAAGTGCCGCCACCGTGGGGGAGGCTTTGCCGTTAGGGGTTGCGGGCTACATTGTCAAGCCGCCAAGTCTTGCCGCGCTGGATGCCAAAATCGAACTGGCGCTGAACGGCCCCAAAGGCAGCAGGTAGGCGCTCTCAGCGCATCAGGCAAACGGGCATGCACGGTATCATCAACCCTGCAGCCTCCCTCGGGTGGCTTGAGAAAACCCAATGAAATCAAAGCTGATCCCGTCAAGTGCGTCTTAATTCAATCAAGTTATCCGGCTTTAAATCCTTTGCCGAACCCACCAACTTTCTGCTTCCCGGGCAGCTCGTCGGTGTGGTCGGGCCCAATGGATGCGGTAAATCCAACATCATGGACGCCGTGCGCTGGGTGTTGGGCGAGAGCAAAGCCAGTGAATTGCGTGGCGAGTCCATGCAGGACGTGATTTTCAACGGCACCAATACGCGCAAGCCGGCCAGCCGCTCCAGCGTGGAACTGGTGTTTGACAACGCCGACCACCGGGCTGGTGGTCAATGGGGTCAATTTGGCGAGATCGCGGTCAAACGTGTGCTCACGCGTGACGGCAGTTCCAGCTACTTCATCAACAACCAACCGGTGCGCCGTCGGGATGTGCAGGACGTTTTTCTAGGCACCGGCCTTGGGCCTCGCGCCTACGCCATCATCGGCCAGGGCACCATCAGCCGCATCATCGAATCCAAGCCGGAAGAGCTGCGCCTTTTCCTGGAAGAGGCGGCCGGTGTCTCCAAGTACAAGGAACGCCGCCGCGAGACCGAGAACCGTCTTTCTGACACGCGCGAGAACCTGACCCGTGTGGAAGACATCCTGCGCGAGCTCAACGCCAACTTGGAGAAGCTGGAAAAGCAGGCTGAAGTCGCCAAAAAGTACAACACGCTCCAGGCCGAAGTCACCCAAAAGCAGCACCAGCAATGGTTTTTGAAGCGCGCCGAGGCGCTGGCAGACCAGACCAAGGTGCAAACCGACGGGTTGGCCGCTGTCAATGCGCTGGAAGCGCGCATGGCCGATTTGCGCCACATCGAGGCCGAGTTGGAGACCGTGCGCCAGGCGCATTACGCCGCGGGCGACCAGGTGAACCAGGCACAGGGTCTGCTGTACGAAGCCAGCACCGACGTCGGTCGCCTGGAAGCCGAAATTCGTTTTGTGGTGGAAGGACGCCAGCGCGTCGAGCAGCGCCTGGTGACATTGAAGGAACAGATAGCCCAGTGGGCGACCCGCCGTGAAGACGCGCAGGCCGAAATCGAACGCCTGGCCGAACTGGCATTGCATGGGGAAGAGCAAGCCGAACTGCTTGCCGCACAGGTGGAAGAGCAGGCGCAGCAATTGCCCGAAATGGAAGAGGCACTGGCCAAAGCCCAAAGTGCGGCCAATGACCAACGTGGCGCGGTTGTCCAGGTGCAGCAGCAGATTCAGGTGCTGGCCGCCGAGCAGCGCAGCATCGAGGAACAAAGCCGGGGTTTAAACACGCGGCGTGAGCGCCTGGGTGCCGACCGAAACGCATTGTCTGCCCCGGATGAAGCTCGCCTGGGTGAAGTACAGCAGCAGTTTGAAGACGCGCAAGAAGCCAACGCCGTGGCGCAGGAGCGTTTGCATGAGTTGCAGGAGTCGGTGCCCGCGTTGGATGAGGCTCGCCGCAATGCACAGCAGGCTGTCAACAGTGAGTCGGCACGCCAGGCAGACCTTTCGGCTCGCATGGACGCGCTCAAGACCCTGCAGGAAAAGGTCAAGACCGACGGCAAACTGCAACCCTGGTTGGCCAAGCACGGCCTGGACCATTTGCAGGGCTTATGGAGTCGCATCCATATCGAGCTAGGTTGGGAAAACGCGCTGGAAGGCGCGCTGCGCGAGCGGCTGGGTGCGCTTGAAGTTTCGCGTCTGGACATGGTCAAAGCCTTTGCCAGCGACGCGCCACCGGCCAAACTCGCCTTCTTTAGTCCGCCCCTAGCTGGTGCGCCTGAAACGGGGAGCAGTTTGCCGCGCCTGTCCGACCTGTTGCGCCTGAATGATGCGGGACAACGCGCAGTCATGGTGGACTGGCTACATGGCTGCTATACCGCTGCCAGTTTTGAAGACGCGTTGGCGCAGCGCAGCCAGCTCAAGGCGGGTGAAGCCATTTATGTGAAGTCGGGCCATGTGGTCTCTAGCCACAGTGTCAGCTTCTACGCCCAGGATTCCGAGCAGGCCGGCTTGCTGGCCCGCGCACAGGAAATTGAAAACCTGGAAAAGCAGTTGCGCGCCCAGGTGTTGATTGCGGATGAATCCCGAGTGGCCTTGTCCCGTGCCGAGAGCGCCTATGCGCAAAGCGCCCAAGCGTTGGTCACCGTGCGGCGTGAGGCGGCCGAGGCGCAAACCCGCAACCATGCCCTGCAGGTCGAGGCCTTGCGCCTGACCCAACTGGCAGAACAGACCCGCGCCCGCAGTGCCCAGATCGACAGTGACATTGCCGAAGTGGATGCCCAACTCGAAGATCTGCAGGAACGCCGTGCCACGGCAGAAGGGCGCTTTGAATCGCTGGACATGCAGTTGGCCGACAGCCAGGAGCGCCACGCGCAACTCGATGAACGCGTGATCGAATGGCAAAGCAAGCTCAACCAAAGCCGCGAACAGCAGCGCAGTCTGGAGCGCCAGGCACAGGAGTCCGGCTTTGCCCAGCGCAGCCTGCAGGCGCGCAATGCAGAGCTTTCTCGGGCCATGGAAACAGCAGACCAGCAGACCGCCTCCATCCTGGCCGAGGAGCAGCGCGCGCATGAAGAAATGACGCGCCTGACCGATGCCTCGGCCCAAGCGGGGCTGCAAAACGCGTTGGCCCTGAAGCTGGAGCGTGAACAGGCGCTGGGTGCCAAGCGCAGCGAATACGACGACCTGACCGCCAAGCTGCGCGCCAGCGACGAACGCCGCATGCAACTCGAGCGCGAGCTTGACCCGCTGCGCCAGCGCATCATGGAGTTCCAACTCAAGGAGCAAGCCGCGCGCCTGGGCTTCGAGCAATACGAGACCCAATTGGCCGATGCCAAGGCTGATTTGGTCGCTCTGGAGCAAAGCATCAAGGATGGCAATGTGCGCCTGTTCGGCATGCAGACCGACATCGACCGCATTCAGCGTGAAATCACAGCCTTGGGCGCGGTCAATCTGGCGGCTTTGGACGAACTCACTTCTGCCCGGGAGCGCAAGACCTTTCTGGATGCGCAGAACACCGATTTGACCGATGCCATGACAACGCTGGAAGACGCGATCCGCAAGATCGACGCCGAAACACGTGAACTGTTGTCAGGCACCTTTAACCAGGTCAACGAGCACTTTGGTCGCATGTTCCCCGAACTGTTTGGGGGCGGCAATGCGCGCCTGGTGATTACCGGCGACGAAATCCTCGACTCCGGCGTACAGGTGATTGCGCAGCCGCCGGGCAAAAAGAACCAGACGATTCACTTGCTGTCCGGCGGTGAAAAGGCCTTGACCGCCATTGCCCTTGTGTTTGCAATCTTCCAGCTGAACCCGGCTCCGTTTTGCCTGCTGGACGAGGTGGACGCGCCGCTGGACGATGCCAACACCGAGCGCTATGCCAAACTGGTGACCAGCATGAGCAAACATACCCAGTTCCTGTTTATCAGCCACAACAAGATTGCCATGGAAATGGCCGAGCAATTGATAGGCGTGACCATGCAAGAGCAGGGTGTGTCGCGCATCGTGGCGGTGGACATGGAGTCCGCAATTTCATTCGCCGAAATGGCTTAGTTAAGGCCGAATCCCCATGAGCAATTTACAGATTGGATTGGCCGTTGCAGGTGGAGCCGTGTTGGTTGCCGTCATTGGCTACAACACCTGGACCTCGCGCAAGAACGCACCGCGCCAAGCCGCACCGGATGAACCCGTGGAGCCTGGTGGCCTGGACCCGGTGGAACCCTCATTTGCCAACACCGATCCGCAAACGCAGGACATCGCGTTGCCCACCCCGCCCAAAAAGCCCGCGTTGGATGCGTTGATTGACGTGATTGCAGGGCTCGGCCTGGACCCGAACACACCGATAGTTTCAGGTGATGCCGCTATTGCCGCTTTGCCCGCCACGCGCCGCGCTGGCACCAAAGCGTTTGCGGTGGAAGGATTTAACCTAGCCACCTCCCAATGGGAAGCCCCAGTTGCAGGCCAGCGTTACAACAGCTTCCAGGCAGGTGTGCAACTGGCCAACCGGACCGGCGCCCTGAACGAGATTGAATATTCCGAGTTTGTGGTCAAAACCCAGGCCTTTGCCGATGCCATCGGTGCCACACCGGACTTTCCGGAAATGCGCGATGAAGTAGCGCGCGCCCGAGAGCTGGACCAGTTCGCCAGCGACCACGATGCGCAACTCGGCTTTACCATCCGCGCCCGCAACGCATCCTGGAGCCCCGGCTATGTTCAGCAAAATGCAGCCCGCCTCGGGTTTGTGGCGGGCACCATTCCCGGTCGGCTGGTGTTGCCCGCCAGCCAGGAAGGGCTGCCTTCGGTATTGGTACTGAGTTTTGATTCCCAGGCCGCGCTGGCGGAAGACCCGGCTCAATCGGCCATCCGGGATGTCAGTCTGCATCTGGATGTGGCGCAGGTGGACCGCAGCGAACAGCCTTTCGAGCGCATGCGCGATGCTGCGTTTGGGCTGGCGCAGGCAATGGATGGTGTGGTGACGGATGACAACGGTCATCCGCTGGCACAGGAAACTATGGATGTGATTGGCAGCGAGTTGCAGACTTTGTACAACACGC
>CANFNO010000243.1 GCA_947447845.1 Burkholderiales bacterium
CGTGGCCGCCGAATACTTGCAGGCATTCGCTGCCGCCGTAAAAGGCCTGATGCGTGAAAGCGGCTTTGATCACCGGCGTGACCAGGGCACACCAGCGTTGCGCCTGCGCACGTCGCTCGGCATCCAGTTGGTGTTTGATGACGTCCAATTCCACCGCAGTGGTGTAGGCCAACACGCGGCCACTATCAATCCAGGCGCGCTGTGTATCCAGAATACGTCGCATGGCGGGGTGCTCGGCAATCAGATCGGCCTGATCCAAAGCCCCCACGCTTGTCACTGCGTGTACTGCGCTGCCCCCCGAGGGGGCTGGCGCACCTTGGGGCGGCCCAGCGGTGCGCGTCGTCGTCTTGCCGCGTCCGGGCGCGCGCATCTGGCGCCGCTCCTGCGCGTAGGCATCGGCCTTTTGCCAGGCTGCATCCAATAGCCCGATGCCTTGCAAAGCCACATGCAGGCGCGCGGCATTCATCATCACGAACATGGCGTTCAGGCCCTTGCCCGGTTCACCGACGATCCAGCCGGTGGCTTCGTCAAAACGCATGACGCAGGTGGGACTGCCGTGCAGGCCCATCTTTTCTTCGATGCGATCGCAATGCGCCGCACTGCGCGTGCCGTCAGCATAGAACTTCGGCACCAAAAACAGCGACAGTCCTTTGGGGCCGGGTGGCGCATCGGGCAGACGCGCCAACACCAGGTGCACGATGTTGTCGGACAGATCGTGCTCGCCACCGGAGATGAAAATCTTGGTTCCGCTTATCTGATAACTGCCATCTGCCTGCGGCTCAGCGCGTGTGCGCGCCAGGCCAAGATCGCTACCGGCATGGGGCTCGGTCAGGCACATGGTGGCCAGCCATTCGCCAGTGGCAATCTTTTCCAGGTACTGCGCTTTCAGTGCGTCGCTGGCGTGGTGCTTGATGCATTCATAGGCGCCATGCAGCAGACCCGGCGCCATGGTCCAACCGTGGTTGGCGGCGCTGAGCATTTCGTACAGCGTGGCCTCGAGCACGGCAGGCAGACCCTGGCCGCCGTCTTCGGTGGCACAGGCCAGCGCGGGCCAGCCGCTCTGCCAGAAGCTCTGGTAGGCGTCACGAAATCCTGGCGCCATGGTGACCTTGCCCATGCCGTCCTCTAGCGTGTGCTGTGCGCCCACTTCGTCACCGATACGCTGCAGCGGTGCGATGACTTCGCCGACAAACTTGGCGGATTCTTCCAGCACCTGTTGCATCAGTGCGGCATCGACTTCCGCGTAGGCCGGCAGGCTTTGCAGATAGGCCGGCGCCCCCAGTACGTTGGACAGAATGAACTGGATGTCTGCCGGTCTCGGTTGGTAGTCGCTCATGCTGCATGGTTCTCAGAAACGGCGGCAGGCTTGCGCGCTGCGCCAAGGTAGGTGTCGATCACGCGTGAATCCTTTGCCAGATCCTGTGCCGGTCCGTGCAGGGCGATTTCGCCCATTTCCAGTACATAGCCGTAGTCAGCCGTTTCTAGTGCGGCGCGTGCGTTTTGCTCCACCAGCAGGGTGGTGACACCCGTTTTTCGCAGGGCGTCAATGGTTTTGAAAATATCGCGCACCACCAGCGGTGCCAGGCCCAGGCTGGGCTCATCGAGCATCAAGAGTGTGGGGCGTGACATCATGGCGCGGCCCACGGCCAGCATCTGGCGTTCGCCACCCGACAGCGTGCCTGCCATCTGCAAGCGCCGCTCCTTCAAGCGGGGAAAGAGTTCGTAGACCACATCGAGTTGTTCGCGCCACTGCTTGTTGCCCAGGCGAACTTGCCGGAAGGCACCCAGCAGCAAGTTGTCTTCCACAGGCATGGTGCCAAACAGCTCGCGCTTTTCCGGCACCAGGGCAATGCCCAGCATGACGCGTTCTTCGAGCGACATCTGGCTGATGTCCTGACCTTCAAAGTGGATGCTGCCTTTTGCGGGCAATACGCCCATCAGCGCATTCAGAAAAGTGGATTTGCCCGCACCATTGGGCCCGATGACGGTGATGATGCTGCCCTTGGGCGCGGACAAGTCAATGCCACTCAGCACTTCGGCACGGCCATACCCGGCGTGCAGGCCTTGAATGGATAAAACGTTTTCGCTCATGCTTGTGCTTTCAATGTTCCATGCCAAGATAGGCCGCCCGCACCCTGGGACTCTGCTGCACCTCGGCGGGTGTGCCATCCATCAGCTTGGTGCCGAACTCCATCACCACGATGTGATCGGTCACGTCCATCACCAGATCCATGTCGTGCTCCACCAGCAAAATGCTCATGCCCTCGGATCGCAGTTGACGCAACACACCAATCAGGGCCTGTTTCTCCTTGTGGCGCAAACCGGCGGCGGGTTCGTCCAACAGCAGCAGCGCCGGGTCGCCGCACAGAGCGCGTGCAATTTCCATCAGACGTTGCGGCCCCATGGCCAGGTTGCCGGCTTGTTCGTGCAGGGCGTGGCCCATGCCGATGCGCTCGAGCTGGCGTGCGGCCTCGCACAGCAGGCTTTGCTCTTCAGAACGGTCCAGCCTCAGCATGCTTGAGAGGGCGCTCTTGCTGCCGCGCAGTTGTGCCCCCAGGGCCACGTTCTCCAGCACAGTCATTTCCGGAATCATCTTCACATGCTGGAAAGTGCGGCTCATGCCCCGTTGGGCAATCTCACGCGAGGGCAAGCCGCTGATGGTCTCGCCCCGGAACTTCACCGTGCCCGAGGTCAGCCCCAAGACGCCGCTGACCAGATTGAAGGTAGTGGACTTGCCGGCCCCGTTGGGACCTATCAGACCCACGATCTGCCCGGCCTTGATGGAGAACGTGATGTCCTTCACTGCGGTCAGGCCACCGAACTGTTTGCGGATGTCGGTCACTTCCAGCACGGTCTCGCCCAGGGCGGGTTTGGTGCGCTCGGTCAGGGCTGCTGCGCCCTTCCAGTCGTCCACACGATCCGGCTTGGGCAGATAGCGTCCCACCAGCGACCACATGCCATCGGGCAGGTACTTGAGGACCAGTACCAGCACAATGCCAAACACAATCACTTCATAGCTGCCGCTGGTCCCCAGCAACTTGGGCAGCAAGACCTGTAACTGGTCTTCCAGCAGCTTGGTCAGCACCGCACCACCGATCGCGCCCCACACATAGCCGACACCGCCCAGCACTGCCATGAAGAGGTACTCAATGCCCATTTTCAGACCGAAGGGGGAGGGGTTCACGGTGCGCTGAAAGTGCGCAAACAGCCAACCGGAAACGCTGGCAAACAGCGCCGCGATCAGGAAGATGCCGACTTTATGGCGCAGCGTGTTGACGCCCATGGCCTCGGCCATCAGCACACTGGAGCGCATGGCCCGAATGGCACGACCGGTGCGCGAATCCAGCAGGTTCAGGAGCCCGAACACGCCCAACAGCACCAGGCCCCAGGCCAGCACAAAGAAGCTGCGGCCCTGGCTGACATCCCAGCTTCCGAGCATGATGGCCGGCACGCCCTGGATGCCGTCGTACTTGCCCAAAGCGTCCACATTGCCCATCAGGTAGTAAAGCGATAAGCCCCAGGCGATGGTGGCCAGTGGCAGGTAGTGGCCCGACATGCGCAGCGTAATCCAGCCCACCACCAGCGCGCTGATGGCGGTGATGAACAGACCGGCAAACACCGTGAGCCACGGTGACCAGCCCATGCTCGTGGTGAGGTAAGCGCTGGTGTAGGCACCGATGCCGACAAAGGCGGCCTGGCCGAAGGAGGTGAGCCCGCCAATGCCGGTGAGCAGCACCAGGCCCAGAATCACCAGGCTGTACAGCGCGATGTAGTTGAGCTGGGTGATCCAGAAGTCCGGCACCGGTGACACCGCATACAGCAGCATGCAGGCAAACACGGTGATGCGTTGGGCGCGGGCGGAATGCAGCCAGTGCTGCAGGGTGGGTGAGAGCTTCATTTCAGTGTTCCTCGTCGTGGCCGCCAGCCATGGAGCGCCACAACAAAATGGGCAGCACCAGCGTGAACACAATCACTTCCTTAAAAGCGCTGGCCCAAAACGAGCCAAAGGCTTCCACCAGGCCGACAAAGAGTGCGCCAATTGCTGCCAGCGGGTAGCTTTGCAAGCCGCCCATCACGGCTGCGACAAAGCCCTTGAGGCCAATCAGAAAACCGGAGTCGTAAAACACGGTGGTGGTCGGTCCAATCAGCAGCCCCGAGAGGGCACCGATCAGCGCGGCCATGGCAAAAGTTGCCTGGCCCGCGCCAATGGTCGAAATTCCCATAAGCCGTGCACCCAAACGGTTTACTGCGGTGGCTTGCAACGCTTTGCCATACAGCGTGCGCGAGAAGAATTGCCACAGCAGCACGATCAGAGCCAGCGACACCATAAAGATAATGATGGCCTGCCCCTTGACAGTTAGCCCGGCAATATTCACGCGCATATCCCAGAACGACGGGTTGCGAAAGCCCTCAGCGCCGAAGAACAACAGGCCCAGCCCGGTCATGGCAAAGTGCACGCCCACCGACACAATCAACAGCACCAAGGAGCTGGCATCAGCCAGTGATTGGTAGGCCAGGCGGTACACCAGCGGGCCGAAGGAGGTGACGATGGCGACGGTCAAACCGGCCTGCACCAAAAGCGGAAAATTCTGTGGTGCCGCCCAGAGCGACACCAGCGAAATCACAGTGGGCACGACTAGCGTGCGAAAACCAACCTTGGCCGATTTGGCTGCATTGCCGGTGTGCAGCCAACACTGGCGTGCGTCCAGCACTGCGGCCAGCACGGCCATGATCAGCAGAAGCCAGATCGTGCCCGGTACCTGGCCGGTTTGAAAGATAGCCAGGGTGAGCGCGCCATAGGCGACAAACTCTCCCTGGGGAATAAAGATCACCCGCGTTACTGAGAACACGAGAACGGTGGCAAGCCCCAGCAACGCATAGACCGCAGCATTGGTTATGCCGTCAAGCAGCAGGATGCTGAAGATTGTCGAATCCATAAAAATTACTCTACCTTCCAGTCGCCGTTCACCACTTTGAGCATCACGCCGGTTTCCGGTGTGTAGCCCCAATGGTCGTCCTTGGTCCAGTTCAGCACGCCGTGGGCGACCACGGTGCGGCCCATGCCTTCAAAGGCGTCGCGCAATGCGGCACGGAATTCCTTGGTGCCGGGTTTGGCCTTCTTCAAAGCAACAGGCACGGCTTTTTCCAGCACCGAGAAAGCGTCATAGCCGTGGGCTGCAAACTGGTTGCGCGAACCCGCGCCATAGGCTTTTTCGTATTGGGCAATGAAGCCCATCGCAATTTTCTTGGAGGGATGGCTGTCCGGCAATTGATCGGCCACCACTGCCGGTCCGGACACCACATAAGCGCCTTCCACATCCTTGCCACCGACGCGCATCAGGTCGCGCGAAGCGGCTGCATGGGTCTGGTAAATCTTGCCTTTGAAGTCGCGTTCCAC
>CANFNO010000244.1 GCA_947447845.1 Burkholderiales bacterium
CATGGACAGCATGTTGTTGTCGATGAACTTGACCAGGCGCCAGGCGCGCGTGATGGACAGCAATGGCTCTACGCCACAGGCGGCGATTTGCTCGGTATAGAGCTTGTAGGCCTTCATGATGGCGTCAATATCTTCCAGCGCGCTGACCTTGGACAAGTACTCATACGTGTTCTGGAACAGCGAGGCGTGGATGTTGGGTTGCCAGGTCAGGAACCATTCAGTGGAGAAGGGCAGTTGGCCTTTGCTGGGCGAACGGCCGGCCACTTCCTTGTAAAGGCGCAACAGGCGCTCGTAAGACAGATCGGTTTCACTTTCCAGCACCTGCAGGCGGGCGCCCAGGTTGATCAGGGCGACGGCGCGCTCGACTTGCTTGGAATCATTCAATACGCTTTTGGTGGCCATGGTGCTGCTCCGGGGGAATTGAATGGTTTACAGGGTTTCGGCGAAACGGCCGGCCATCAGGATACTGGCGTGCAGCCGGGTGGTGGCATCGTTGTCGACCTTGGTGGCGCTGTGGTTGGTCAGCAGGTTCCAGACGATTTCGTCGTCCATGCGGAAGCGGCACAGCAGCATGTTGCCGGAAGCAATCTTCATGATCTGGGCGGGTGACAGGGCGCGGATCATGTCGGCAGACTCTTCCGACATGCCCAGGCGGAACAGGGCTTCGGCCTTGTCCTGGCGGATCAGGTTCTGGGCCAGCATCAGGTAAGTCAAATTGGCTTCCCGGATTTCAGAAAGAATTTGGTCGTTTGTCATGGCTGGCTCCAAAAAGTAGTGCATTTATCTAGGAGGTAAACAGCTCCCTTTTGTTTGCTGCTCACCATGGACTGAATTCTGGAAGCAGGCTGCCGATACTTGAATCAGGGTTTGGATGTTTGGCCTGTCAGGCTGCGGGTGCGGGCTTGTAAGGCAAATTCCTACAAGACACGCGCCAGAGACATTTTCAGAATTCGTGCAACTTCAGCCCTAAAGTTCCCACGGGGCGCACCGATAAATAAACCAACGAGCTTCAACCAGGGTTCGTTGTCAGAGGGGCAAATGCCATTCTGACTCCGGTAAATCCGGTTCAATCACTTACAGGAGCTTTTATCATGGGTTACACGATCAACACCAACATCAATTCGCTGAATGCACAGCGGAACGCGGGTTTGAATGCATCGTCCTTGTCCACTTCGATGCAACGTCTGTCTTCCGGCTTACGCATCAACAGTGCCAAAGACGACGCTGCCGGTTTGGCCATTGCCACGCGCATGGACTCCCAGTATCGCGGCATGAATGTGGCGATTCGCAACGCTAACGACGGTATCTCGCTGGCGCAAACGGCTGAAGGCGGCTTGCAGACCCTGACGGACATGGTGCAGCGGATGCGCGAACTTGCAGTTCAAGCTACCAACGGCACCAATACCACCGGTGACACGGGCGACTTGGCTGCTTTGAATCAGGAATACACCCAGCTCAGCACGGAAATTTCACGCACCCTCAGTTCAGTGCAATTCAATGGAAAGTCCTTGCTGGATACAACGCTTTCGTTTGACTTCCAGGTAGGCGCGAACACCGGGCAAACCATTACGATTCAGGCTTCTGCGATGAGCGTCTCAACCGGCGACTTAGGCACAGTGGCAACCGGCGGAACAAGTGCTCTTACGTTGACGGATACAAGTAGCAATTCTGCCAACATTCTCGCGCTGGATAAGGCACTTACAGCGATCAATAGCACACGTGCTAACTTGGGTGCTGTGCAAAGTCGCTTTACCAACACCATCAACTTCTTGCAATCAGCAGCAGAAAATCAAGCAGCTGCCAAGGGACGGATTATGGATGCTGACTTCGCTTCAGAAACTTCCAATCTGAGCCGCGCCCAGATTCTGCAACAAGCCGGTACGGCCATGATTGCCCAGGCGAACCAACTGCCACAAGGTGTGTTGGCCCTGTTGCGTTAAGTCTTAGTTGGCCTCACAAAAGCCTGGACTGGATCCAGGCTTTTGCATTTGCGGGGTGTTTGCCGTGTAATTGAGGCCCTTCAAGGGTCTCGATTGCGTTACAAGTGAGGCTTGTGATTGATGTCTTGAAGTCAAGGAGTTCACGTGGCTATCTCATCCCCTGGTCTTGGAAGTGGACTGAACATTAATTCCATCGTTAGTCAACTGGTGGCGGTGGAGTCGCAGCCGGTGCAACTGCTGCAGAATAAGTCGACTACCCTTCAAACCAGGATGTCGGTTTTTGGCCAGATTAAGTCCGAGTTGGCTGCATTAAAGGACGCGGCCAGCGCGTTGAACAGCGCAACGACCTGGAACAGCAAGTCCCTCACGTCGAGCAACTCCGCTGCCGTAACCGGTACGGTAACCACTGATGCACTGGCCTCTACCTTTTCTATCACGGTGATTAATCTGGCCAAGGGGCAATCGGTGTATTCGGGCGCGGTGACTACCGGTTTCCCGATAACTGCGGACGACAATTTCACCATCACGTCGGCCAACGGAAATGTCCAGACGGTCGCGGTGAAAGTTGGAGATACGTTGGATAGCTTCGCGGCAAAGATCAATGCCACCAGCACCGCGAACGGTGTGTCGGTCAGCGTGGTCACGAATAGCGCTGGCACCAAGCAACTGATGTTTCGTAGCAGTTCCATTGGGGTCAAGGCGGCGTTTGAAATCACGACCACCAGCAGCGACTTGCAACAATTTGCCTACTCCGGGGCAAACACGGCCAGCATGTTTAGCAGCAGCACGGCCATCGATGCCAAGGCAAACATTGACGGCATTGATGTGTCCAGTGAGACCAATACCCTGACCAATGCGGTGCCCGGAGTTACGCTGAATCTACTGCAGGAATCTACCGTAACGCAACCTGTCACAGCGCAAATTGCTGTGGCTGTCGACAAGGATGCCATCAAAGCCAAAATCCAGGCCTTTCAGGATGCCTACAACAAGCTGTATGCCGATCTGAAGACCCAAACGGCCTATAACGCATCGACCAAAACCGGTGGGCCTTTGCTGGGTGACAACACTGCGACCGGCTTGCAGAACATGCTCAGAAACCTTGTGGGAACGGTGGTGCCATCGACGGTAAGCTCTGTCTCCCGCCTGAGCAATTTAGGACTCGAAATTCAATCTGATGGCTCATTGAAAACGAACAGCACCAAGCTTGACTCTGCGCTGCAAAACCCGAGCAATGTGAAGGCATTTTTTGGCTCGTCAACAGGCGATGCGACTGAGCACGGTGTTACCAAGCGCATCTATGACTTCGCTTTTGGTGCACTTGCCGTGGGTGGCAGCGTGAGTACCCACAGTACGGCTTTCCAAAAGTCTATTGACCAGAACACTGCCACGATTGACAAACTAAATCTCCATATAGTGGCTTATCAGAAGCAGCTTCTTGCGCAGTACACGGCGCTTGACAAGAACATGGCTCAGCTCAACAGCCTGAGTACCTTTGTCTCGCAGCAGGTCGCGCAGTGGAATAAGACTGGTTGATCATTTAACTTCTTCAAAGTGAACCCAAAAAGCCCCGTTTATCGGGGTTTAGTTTTTTTTGGCCCGGTGAACAATTAAATCCAACACCCGGTTGAATTGTTCAGCAGTTTCAGCTCCCTTCAAACCGTGTGGGTTGATCCATCACGACACATTTTTTGAAGGAGTAATCCCATGGCAATGACCATCAACACCAACATCATGTCGCTGAACGCGCAGCGCAACGCTTCGGCCAATCAAGGCAGCCTGGCGACCTCCATGCAACGTTTGTCCTCTGGCCTGCGTGTGAATAGCGCCAAGGACGATGCAGCAGGTCTGGCCATTGCCGACCGTATGAATACCCAGGTGCGTGGCATGACAGTTGCGATTCGAAACGCCAATGACGGAATTTCGTTGGCGCAGGTAGCTGAAGGGGGCTTGTCCGTTGTGACTGACATTCTTCAGCGTATGCGTGAACTCTCGGTGCAGGCTATCAACTCCACCAATACGTCGGCAGATATCTCGGCACTCAATCAAGAATACGGACAACTCAGCCAGGAACTGGCACGCAACATGAGTTCCGTGGAATTCAACGGCACATCTTTGTTCACCACGACATCGGACTTCACCTTCCAGGTAGGTGCCAATATCGGTCAAACCGTTACCGTGGGTTCTGCAGACTTGGGCGTTGCTAGCAGTGCGATCACAGGAGTTTTGCCAAACTCTGCGACCACTTCTGGATTGGACACGCTGGTCAATGCCAACAATTCGGCCAACCTGTCTGCCATTGACCTGGCCTTGACTGCGGTGAATAGTTCGCGCGCCACACTGGGTGCTATCCAAAGCCGTTTCTCGCAAACCATTACCTATTTGCAGACAGCAGTAGAAAATCAGACAGCGGCCCGCGGGCGCATTATGGACGCTGACTTCGCCGCAGAAACAGCCAACTTGAGCCGTGCTCAAATTCTGCAGCAAGCTGGCACCGCTATGATTGCCCAAGCCAACCAGATGCCGCAAAGTGTTTTGCAGTTGCTCAAGTAAGCATTGATATCTGTCGGTTAATGGTTATGAATATGGGATGGTCAGATATGCTGGCTTGAAAAATTGGAGATACGCGGTGAAAATAGAAAGAAAGTTCCCTGAGAATATTCTTCCCTGTAGTACCAACTATCGATCTGATAGCCAACCATATTACATAGTCGCACCGAATTATGGACACCAGTCTGCAGGTGTTCGACTTCTGCACGAAATGTGCAGTCTGCTGAACCAGATGGGTTATGAATCCTATGTTGAAGCAGCGAATTTTTCAGGTAATTTATGGACACCCCGTCTCTCGGATGCGACCAAGATCGCACATCATCGAGCCGGAAAAACTCCAATCGTAATTTACCCGGAAGTGGTGACGGGCTTGCCTCTGGCATTGGGGCTACCGGTACGGTATGTTTTGAATTACCCGGGTTTTCTGGGTGGTGAAAAGAGTTACTCTGCCGATGAAGTTATTTACACCTATTTAGATTGCTATTTCCCAGGCGCCAAGCGTCTGTATTTTCCATTAATGGATTTGCAGGAAATAGGTATGCACGAAGACGCCGTGCATGAAAAGAGTATCGAGATAGCCTATTATCACAATCGGTACACCAAGAGCGGCGGGAAAGTCAGAGATTTTGGGCCGGATGCCGTTGAAATCTCTTCCAGCAAACCCGACTCGCATGCGAAAACACTCGCACTCTTGAAAAAAACCAAGGTTTTGTATTGCTACGAATTCTCGGGCATTATTTTCGAGGCCACGCTTTGCGGTTGCATGGTTGTCATGCTGCCGAACGCAATTAGCCTTAAAGAAGTCCCCTTAATGTTGCTTGATCTCGGCATGGAGGGCGTGGCTTGGGGCGAAGACCCGGAGGAAATAGCGCGTGCCAAG
>CANFNO010000245.1 GCA_947447845.1 Burkholderiales bacterium
GGGCGAAGCGCGGGTGCGGGTGGTGGGCTTTGGCGTGTATATCTGGAACGTGACACAGACCACAGCAGTCATCCGCCTGCTCAAAGAACAATGCCCGCATGTGAAAGTGGTAATCGGCGGGCCGGAGGTCAGCCATGAGTGGCAGCATCAGGAGAAGCAAAACCTGGCTGGGCCTGGCGCAGCCGGAACTGGGGTTGGGGTTGGGGTTGGGGACAATCTGATTTCTCTGGCCGATTATTTGATTACCGGCTGGGGCGACGTGAGCTTTCCCAAGCTGTGCCGCGCCCTGGTGCATGGCCCGCAGCCGCTGATGAAGGTCATCGCGGGTGAGCAACCGCCATTGGATGAGGTCGATTTGCCCTACGACCTGTACAGCGCCACGGATCTGGCGCAGCGCGTGTTGTACGTGGAAGCCTCGCGCGGTTGTCCCTTCAAGTGCGCCTTCTGCCTGAGCGCGCTGGACAAGACGGCCTGGGCCTTTGAGCTGGAACCGTTTCTGGCAGCACTGGCCAAGTTATACGAACGCGGCGCGCGCAACTTCAAGTTTGTTGATCGCACCTTCAACCTCAAGGTGGAAACGTCGGTGCGCATCCTGCAGTTCTTTCTGGACCGCTTGCAGACGGCACCCGAAAAGAAGTTGTTTCTGCATTTTGAGCTGGTGCCCGACCATTTGCCGGATGCGTTGAAGGCGATGGTGGCGCAGTTCCCGACTGGGGTGCTGCAGTTCGAAATCGGCATCCAAACCTTTAACCCGGCGGTTCAAAGCCGCATTGCGCGCCGGCAAGACAACGCCAAAACGGGTGACAACATCCGCTGGTTGCTGGAACACACAAGTGCCCACCTGCATACCGATTTGATTTTCGGCCTGCCCGGTGAAAGTTGGGAAAGTTTTGCCGAGGGCTTTGACCGCCTCTACGCGCTGGGGTCGCACGAAATCCAGTTAGGCGTGCTCAAGCGCCTGCGCGGCACACCACTGGCCCAACGCAGTTTGCCTGGGGCCGTGGCCGAGGACGGCATGCTCTACGCCGCCGAGCCGCCTTACACGGTGCTGCAAACGGGCGCCGTCACGGCAGAGCAGGTGCAAAGCTTTACGCGCATGGCGCGCTATTGGGATCTGCTGGTGAACTCCGGGCGCTTCGGCCAGAGCAGCCGTTTGTTGCTGCAAGGGGAAAGTGCTTTTGCAGAGTGGGCGGCTTTCTCGCAGTGGCTGTGGCAGCGCAGCGCCAGCACCCACCAACTTACGCCCGAGATGCTGGTGGACGCCGTGTTTGACTACCTGACCGTTCAGCGCTTGCTGCCCGCTGAAACGGCACGCAGCGCCTTGCTGGCCGACTACCTGGCCAGCGGTGCACGCTCCAACCCGCTAGCTTTGCAGGGGTTGTTGCCGCGACGTGAGAAGAGCCAGCAGCAGAAGCCTGCGACACAACACAAGTCAGCGGCTCAGCGGCAAAGCCGACATCAAGTGGCGCAAATTGCAGCACCAGTTCCACCTGCGATCACTGCGGTTGATGAACTGAAAACAGCGTTGTCAGATAATTTCGTCTCTCCTTCCACGCTCTAAGATAGATGCCATGAGAACCACATCACGATTCTGGGCCGACTGGACCGCACGCGATTTTGCCCTGGCGCATGCCCATGGCCGCATGGCGCAGACCATTGCCATCCTGCCCGTGGCCGCCACGGAGCAGCATGGCCCGCATTTACCTTTGGCTGTGGATACGGCACTGGTGGATGGTGTGATTGCTGCCGCAGTGCCGCACATCGCCCCAGACGTCCCGGCGCTTTTCTTGCCGACGCAGGCAGTGGGTTTTAGTCCCGAACACGCCGCCTTTGTCGGCACGCTCACGCTCAAGTCGGAGACCATCATCCGGTTTTGGACCGACATTGCCGAGAGCGTGGCCGCCGCCGGTGTGCGCAAGTTGGTGCTGTTCAATTCGCACGGCGGCCAGGTTGGTTTGCTGGATGTGGTGGCGCGTGATCTGCGCGCACGCTTGGGGCTGCTGGTCTACAGCGTCAACTGGTTTGGCCTGCCGCTGACCGGGCCGCAGGGTGAAGATGTCAATACGCTTTTCAGTGCGCACGAGCACCGCTTTGGCATCCACGCTGGTGAGATCGAAACCTCGATGATGCTGGCGCTAAGCCCTGAGAATGTCGACATGGCGCAGGCGCAGAACTTTGCCTCCACATCCGAAGATCGCTCCAAGGCTTATGCCCTTCTAGGCAACGGCAAGAGCGCCAAGCTGGCCTGGCAGATGCAGGACTACAACGCCGCAGGTGCAGTGGGCAATGCGGCTGCAGCCACGCCCGAAAAAGGCCGCGCCGTGTTGGATGCCGCTGGCCGCGCACTGGCGCAGATGCTGTCCGAGTTGCACCAGTTGCCGATGGACACGCTGGTCGACACACCTAAGTTGTAGAACTTGAACCGGTTGCGCGTCTAGGCGTAGCTGATCCACTCTGCCAGTTGGGGCGCGTCCAGATGCGGCAGGGTGTTGAAGGTCAGCAGCGAGTGTCGCTTCGGGTTGAAGGCAAACTCGCTTACCGCCGTATTGCGCAACCGCATATTCAGCTCGACAAAGGCCTCGGGGCTGGTGCCCAGAAGTTGCGCCACGGCCGTGCCAATCGGCCCTCCACTGCTAACCAGCAACACATTGCCTTTGCACTCAGTGCGCACATGGTCTAGTGCGGCACAAATGCCTTGCACAAAGTCGGCATAGCTGGGCATACCTTGCGGCACGACTGCGCCGCTGGCCCATTGCCGCAACCCATCGCGCAACAGGCGAAAGTGCGCACGATAGGCCTCCGGCGTCAGGGGCTTTGCATGCGGGCCTGGGTGGACGCTGGAAATCACGGCCTCGCTGTCGTATTCATTCAACCCGGGCCAGATTGAAGGCGTCAATGCTGGCGCTGTAGCGTCACCGCCGGCCATGCCACTTTGGATGTGGCCCCAAGTCTGCGCATGGCGTTTCAGGCTACCGGTCAGCACCGCCTCAAACTGCAGACCCTTTGCGGCGAAGTATTGGCCCAGGCGCAGGCTCTGACGCGCTCCCAGTTCGCTCAAATTGTCGTAGTCGTCCGCACCCAGCGAGGCTTGTCCATGGCGGACTAAAAAAAGTGTTCCCATGCGCTGGAATGTAATCAAAGCCAGTTGGTGCTGCGGTCATGCGGGAGACAAGGCAGGCCACTAAAAGGGTGCAGCGAGCGGTTCACCAATGAAAACGCCCTGCGTGGGCCACGCCACACTGCGCCAATAGGATTCGATGGCGGTTGCGCCCTGGATGTAGTTCAGCAGCAGGATTTGCGGGTGCGGGAACTTCTGCACAAAGTTGCATGGCTCGCTGACCGTGCCATAACTTGCCGTGGCACCGGACTCCAGCCAATCCAGTGCGCTCATTTGCCCCGAGTTGTCCAACAGCCTGCCACCAAACGATGTCAAATGATCTGCCAAGGCCCCTGGCAGCCACTCCACCCTATCAAGGTTTGGCACATGGGTGAGGCCGGTCTCATACAGGAAAACACGAGGCGTGCCACCGTCGTCGTTGCCCTCGTGAACAACCACTTTAAGCCCCTTGCTTGGCACCTCCTTCGGTGGCGGGTACAACTTGGCTCGCACATTGCGGGCGGCATCGGTGGTGCTGACGAACAGCGCAGTGGCCATCGGCACACCAATCTTTCCCAACTGCTGGTCAGACGAAATGCCCCGCTCAATCAGGGCTTTGGCAGATGCGACGCTGCGAGACGCCAACAGCATGGATGGGCGCATGCCGTGCTCGGTAAATGGCTTTGAGGATGGTGAATTGAAGAGCGGTGAGGCGCGATTGGGTAAGCAGCCTTTGTTGCAGAACTGCGGCGCATAGCCGGTGGTTATTGCCGAGGTGATGGAGTTGCATTCGACAGCGTATGGTTGTGTCCACGCAAGCGCCAAAGCCTGCACCTGCGAGCCCATGAACTCCCGGATTTGCCCAGAGAGTGCGCCAAACTCAGCCTCGTTCAATTGGGCCTTGACCGGCAACTCGAGGCGCAGCACTTGTGCATCAGGAATGCCACGGCGGCGTGCATAGTATTCGCCGACTTCGACCGAATAGGGGTCGGCCGTATTGATGACCAGGCCCATGTCCTGCGCCGTCAATCGGCCGTGAATTTTGGGAATCGACAACCATTCGCGTGATGGCGGTGATGGCGGTTTGATCAATGTCGTCTGGGCGTTGGTCGCGGTAGAAATGACAGCGCCGATAAGCACCGAACTGATCATCGAAGCCAGGTGTTTTAGACGACACCTTGTTGTTTTGTGAGTGTGCATCGATCTGATTCTTGCACGCCACGGCCTTCAGGGATAAAAACGAAACCTACCGAATCCCGCGAAGACACCTCAAGCAAAAAGCCGTGGGTCAAACACAAAGGGATTGCGCTCCAACACCACGTTGATGTCGCGGTAATGCGGATGTGCGGGGTTTAACAGCAGGTTGCGCTCGTTGGGCTCGACGTAGGAGGGCACCCAAAGCCCCAGACTCACTCCGCTGGATAGCCACTGCATGCCCAGGGACTGCGTACTTGCCTCGTCGTGGCGCCAACCGCTTTTCAAGCCCCAATCGTTGGCTTCCAGCAGTGTGGCGTCGGCGCCTATCTCCAACCGCATGAGGGCCTGGTTTTTTGGGGTCGCGCCATTGCAATGCACGCGCTTTTCGAGTTGGCACAAGGCCCGGCTGGAGCCTGCATAAACCACTTGCAACTGGCCTTTGCTATGCCAGCGCCCGTTGCCCAGCGTGGAGCCAAAGCCCAGGGAATGCAGAAGCTGTGAGGTCGGAGGTGCCGGGTTTTCGCAATAGCCAATGCGCCAGACTTCCGTCAAACCACACCGCCGTATTTCACCGCCACCAGAATGTCCTTTGCACGTTGGGCGCCAAACGAAGTTTTGGTGGCTTCGAGCGGGCTTTCGCCGTCCAGCATCGGGTGTGGTCGGCGCAGCCAGTTGGCGGCGTCTTCATCGGACTCAAACGCATCGCTGGCCATCTCGTCGAGTTCCAGCAGGCGCAGCACGCCTTCGGCCGAGTGCATGGGCAGCAACTGGTCTTTGGCGGCGCGTCGGTTGACGGTGGTGCGGTCCAGATCCAGATAGTCCACAACCTGGCCTTTGCCCACACCCAGGTAATCGCTTAAGGGGCCTATGGCTTTACTCGAGATGCCGTTTTTGACGATGCGGTAGGCACTGCTGCTGTTCAGACCCAACATCTTCCCGTGAGCCACGACGCGCACGGGGGAAGTGGCAGCCTTGGGCGCATCGACGATGTAGGTCCAGACCTGTTCACGGGCTTCGGCCCGGGTGACCAGAGGTGGGAGCATGGGCGGTGTTTCGATAAACATGGTGCAA
>CANFNO010000246.1 GCA_947447845.1 Burkholderiales bacterium
AACGAGCCCATCGCTCAACAGGCCGCGTAAAACCAACAAGACAAAACCCGGGCGGCAGCCATGCCGCGCCGGGCCTCTGCGTCAAATCAAGCAGAGCGTAATTTGGCGACTCAGAGTCGGTGAGGCTGCACATAATCGGCAACCATTCACCGTCCTTCTGGAGAAGCCCATGGCCAGCCAAGTCGTACCCGATTCAGACCTCGTTCCGGACTACCAAGCGTTTCTTGCGGGGTTCACAGCCGACAGCTTGAATCCGAAATTCGCCGCTGATTTTGACAAGAGAATGAACGCGGCCATCGAGTGCTGCGACCGCTACGCCCAAAGCGGCCGTATCGCGCTGTACTGGGAGGCTCAGGACGGGCGCAGCACCAGCCACACGTTTGAAGAACTGAAGGAGGCATCCTCGCGCTTTGCCAATTTTTTGGTCAGCCAAGGCGTGCAGCCGGGTGACCGCGTCGCGGGTTTGCTACCGCGCGTACCCGAACTGCTGGTGGTGATTCTGGGCACCTGGCGCGCCGGGGCTGTGTATCAGCCCCTGTTCACGGCCTTTGGCCCCAAGGCGATTGAATACCGTGTGTCATCCAGCGAGGCAAAGTTCATCGTCACGGACAGCAACAACCGCCACAAACTTGCCGAGGTGGCCAATTGCCCGCCTGTGGCCACGATTGCCCGGGACACACCCGTCGCCACGGGTGACTTTGATTTTCACGCCGAGTTGGCCCGCCACAGCGCCAGCTTTGCGCCCGTCATACGCAGCGCCGATGACGCCTGCATGATGCTGTTTACCTCCGGCACAACCGGCTTGGCCAAAGGCGTGGCCGTGCCCAACAAGGCGCTCAAAGCCTTCTACATGTACATGCGCTATGCCGTCGATTTGCGGGCGGAAGATTCGTACTGGAATATTGCCGACCCGGGCTGGGCCTACGGGCTGTATTACGCCGCCATTGGCCCGCTGTTGATGGGCCACGCCACGCTGTTTTACGAGGGCTCGTTTACGGTGGAAAGCACCTACCGCGTCATTCAAAAATACGGTGTGACCAATCTGGCTGGTGCCCCCACAGCCTACCGTCTGCTGATTGCTGCCGGGGGAGAAAAGGCACTGCCGGTGAAGGGCAAGTTGCGCGTGGCCAGTAGCGCGGGTGAGCCTCTGAACCCGGAGGTGATCCGCTGGTTCCACGAGCACCTGGCCTGCCCGGTCAACGACCATTACGGCCAGACCGAAATCGGCATGGTGCTGTGCAACTTCCATGGCCTGCACCACACGGTGCGGCCTGGTTCAGCGGGCTTCTCGGTCCCTGGCTTCCGTATGGTCGTGGTCAATGACGAAGGAGTGGAATTGCCACCCGGCCACCAGGGCACACTGGCGGTGGACCGCGAGACCTCCAGCCTGTATTACTTTGCCGGGTACTGGAAGGCCAACACGCCCAGCTTTGTTGGCAAGTACTACCTGACGGGCGACACGGTGGAAATGGATGCAGTCGGCAACATCGCCTTTGTCGGGCGGGGTGACGACATCATCACCTCAGCCGGTTACCGCATAGGGCCGTTTGATGTGGAAAGCTGCCTGATCGAGCACCCGTCTGTGGCCGAAACTGCCGTGATCGGCAAGCCCGACCCGGAGCGCACCGAGATCGTCAAGGCTTTTGTGGTGCTCAAGCAAGGCTATACCGCAAGCCCGGAACTGGCCGAAGAGTTGCAGCAGTTGGTAAAGCACCGTCTGGCCGCGCACGCCTATCCGCGCGAGGTGCAGTTTGTCTATGAATTACCCAAGACTCCCAGCGGCAAGATTCAGCGCTTTCTGCTGCGCCAGCAAGAGAGTGGTAAAACAGAAGCCTGATCAAACCACTTAAGTTTTCCCATGATTTCAAAGCGAAAAATAGTCGCAACCTGCTTCGGATTGTTGCTGGCCTGCTCGGCCTTTGCCAAAGACGTCGTCATTGACGTGCGCACAGCGCAGGAATTTCAGACCGGCCATGTGGAGGGCGCGCTCAACATCCCCCATGACAGCATTGGTCAGGACATTTTCAAAGCCAAGGTCAGCAAGGACGACCACGTCATTCTGTATTGCAGGTCAGGCCGTCGCTCTGAAATTGCACTGGGCACGCTCAAGGGCCTGGGCTTCTCCCATATCGAAAACTACGGCGGCTTTGAAGAGGCCCAAAAGCGCCTGCAAAAGCGCTGAAGCAGGCATAAAAAAGGCCCTCGCCGTTGAACGGGGAAGGCCCTTGACCCAAGCGCCGCCTGCGCGGCCTGTGGTTTACAGCAGCGAGTCGGCTGGCACGTAGGTCTTGCCCAAGGCCAGGGCCACGGCTTCGTACGTCACCTTGCCTTCGGCCACGTTCAGGCCGTTCTTCAAGTGCACATTGTCTTTGAGCGCCTGCTTCCAGCCCTTGTTCGCCAGGGTGAGGGCGTGGCCAATGGTGGCGTTGTTCAAAGCGAAGGTCGAGGTGCGGGCTACCGCGCCAGGCATATTCGCCACGCAGTAGTGCACCACGCCATCCACCACGAAAGTGGGCTCTGCGTGGGTGGTGGCGTGCGAAGTCTCGAAGCAGCCACCCTGGTCAATCGCCACGTCCACGAGCACGGCGCCCTTCTTCATCTTGCCGATCATGGCGCGCGTCACCAGCTTGGGTGCGGCGGCACCGGGGATCAGCACGCCGCCAATCACCAGGTCTGCGTCCAGTACGGCTTCTTCCACTGTTTGCACGTTCGAGTAGACGGTGTGGATGCGGTTACCAAAAATCAGGTCGAGTTGGCGCAGGCGGTCAATGCTCTTGTCCAGCACGGTAACGCGGGCGCCCATGCCCACCGCCATTTGCAAGGCGTGGGTGCCCACCACACCAGCACCCAGAATCACGCAGTGCGCAGCCGGCACGCCAGGCACACCGCCCAGCAAAACGCCCATGCCACCCTTGGATTTTTCCAGGTGCGCCGCACCGGCTTGCACCGACATGCGACCAGCCACTTCGCTCATGGGGGCCAGCAAAGGCAAGCCGCCGCCAGGGCCGGTAATGGTTTCGTAGGCGATGCAGATGGCGCCTGACTTGATCAACGCCTCGGTCTGCTCAGGGTCCGGTGCCAAATGCAAATAGGTGTACAGAATCTGGCCGGGGCGCAGCATGGCGCATTCTTGGGGCTGCGGCTCTTTGACCTTGACGATCATTTCTGACGCTGCGAATACTTCGGCTGCGGTGGCGGCCAGAGTGGCGCCGGCGGCCAGGTATTGGGCATCGGACAAGCCGATGTCGGCACCGGCACCAGTTTGCACCAGCACTGAATGGCCGTGTGATGTCAGCTCACGTACGCTAGCTGGCGTAAGGCCAACGCGGTATTCGTGGTTCTTGATTTCCTTGGGTAGTCCGATGCGCATGCTGTGCTCCTGAGTTGTTTGTTCGAAGAGCGCAGTGTGCACGGCGACTCGCCACATGCAAACAGAGATTAATGGTTTTTGCCATGCAGTAGCCAGACTAATATTTTTGACAAACTAGCCCGCTGACCGGCTTGGCAATGACCAGACCCGGACGCCTAACGCGGCGTCCAGGATCCAAGTGATCGATTAGAGCAATGCCAATTGGTCCGATATCTGCATACGCTCAACCCCCAGGCTGGTAGCGCCCGAACCCACGCCCACAGCCAGCAGCGGGTTGGCTGCGGTGTATTCGGAATTGGTCATCAAGGTGTTTTCCCAACCACCGCGATCCAGTATCGAGCGGGAATAACTGGCAACGATTTCACCCATTAGCAAATCGCCGGATGGGGAAATGGCAACGGCATTGGCACTGGCTTGCGGCATCCAGGTGTTTTGCCATTCAATGCGCGAGTCAACGCTCTGGTATTGAAACACCGCGGCTTCTAACGCTTCGTCTCCACTGCCCGCATAGGCAGGGAACATCACAGCTGTGGCTATCGCGCCAATGGCCAAGACCTTTACATGTTTTGACAGCAGTTTCATACGCTTCTCCGAAGAAGTTAATTATTTGGTTTACGCCCTTGCCGGCTAGTTCAGAGACCACTCAATTGGATAGCCGACGTGTTAAATATTAAATAGGGCGTCGCAACAAGTCCCGAATTGACGGCGATCACTTCCGAAAACTTACGAACACACCCGCGCAGCGACTGCATATTGATAAATATTCAAGGTTGACAGCCCACAGTGCTAGGCTGAAACTGCGCTGAATGAATAATGAAAATACAACACCTAGGGAGGTGTCGCTGCGGGGCTTCAGGGTTGATTTGACGCATCACGTGTTGCTAGATGCAGCGGGTGCCACCGTCGAATTACGACCCCAAGCACTGACATTGCTATGCCTGCTAGCCAGTAACGCAGGAAAGGTGATGGAAAAGCGGGATTTGCTAAATCAGGTATGGCAGGGGTTGGTGGTTACGGATGACTCGTTAGTGCAGGCGATTGGCGATATACGCCGCGCCATTGACGATAAAAGTCACCAAGTTATTCAAACGATACCCAGAAAAGGGTATCGACTAATCGAGCACACGCCCGAGCCCATTTCGAGCCCAGCCTTGGCACCCGCTGATTCGATTGAGAATTTTCAGACCCCTCTTATCAACGAGGCACCCGAACTTCAATCCGTGCCGGCGCCAAATGTAGAGCGTCGCCGGGCCGCAGTGGTGACGAAATCACCTGAGAGCAAATTGCCAATCTGGATTGCGGCCCTCCTGTTGGTAAGCGCTGTGGCTTTTTGGGCTTGGTATTCGCAACAAACAGTGGCTCCGCCGCGGCTGTCGATCGTCGTGCTGCCTTTTGTCAACGCCAGCGGAGATGCCAGCAAGGAATACATTGCGGACAGCATTACGGATGACATCACAGTTCAGCTATCGCACATCAAAGGTAGCTTTGTGATTGGGCGGGGCACGGCCTTTACTTACAAAGGCAAGGCAGTGGATGTAAAAGTGCTGGCCAAAGAATTGAATGTTCGCTATGCCTTGCAGGGTACGGTTGACCGTTCTGATGCGGGGTACCACATCACAGCGGAGCTGATTGATGGAACTTCAGGTGTCAATCTGTGGGCTGACTCACTCGGTGTGCCAATTGACAAACCGTTCGAAATACCTGGATGGGTGGTGGCTCAGTTGTCGAACACACTGAAACTTCAGCTCTTGCATGCGGAGGCTAGTCAGGTGGCCAAGCAGATCAATCCTGATTCGGTAGACCTGGACATGCAAGCCTTTTCGAAATTTAGAAACTGTTGGACCTTATACCAATTTGCATTCAATAGAGTAAATCGTTAGAATAACTCCTGAACTTTCGGGAGTTATTCATGAAGGATCTGATTGCCAATGACAAGGCCACTATCGCGGCCCTTGCAGAGCGCCTCAAACGCGCCCAATCTCACTCGGAGTA
>CANFNO010000247.1 GCA_947447845.1 Burkholderiales bacterium
GCGACAAGCGGGTAGGTACCTTCCAGGTATCGTTGTACGCCATAGCCTTGTCCCACAGCAACTCTTTGGCCTACAAATGCAGCAGGCCACTTACCCATCGAGTTCCAGTTGCGTGTGACGATGACCGTAGGAACTTTTACATAGGGCGGAGTGAAGGCCAGGAATTGTTCACGATCAGGCGTGCTTTTTATCGAAGTGACTAGATCAGCTTGTCCATCACGAGTCTGCTTCAATATTGAATCCAGATTTTGGGCTGGCAACACCTGAAAGCGCACCCCCAGGCGCCCTTCAATCAGCTTCAAAAAGTCCGAAGACATGCCCAACCAGACACCTGATTGAGAGAAGCTAAATGGGGGGTAGTTGACTTCCGGAGCGACGCGCACGCTGCTTGCGTTGCTGTCCAGCCAAGCACGTTCCTGAGAGGTGAGGAAACTGCGCTCGCCTTCAGCCGCCTGAGCGCTCGAAGTGGTACCGGATAAGCTTATGGCCGTCACCCACAAGAGGAAGAACGCAACCCTGCTTAGACTTCTCAATTGAAATCGAAATGCCGCCTGTAAATTCCCCTGTTTTTGCATGCGCAATACGTGATTGGTTAGCACCGTCATCATTCAAATTCTGTATTTCGACCTCATGGCTGATGATTTTTCCAATCAGATGCGTCCGCTACCTCCTGTTTGTATCCACGTCTCAGCCCAACAGCATCCGTTTGCGACACAGTTAATTCGCCTGACTTGAGTCGGAAGAGGCGCATTGAATTGCTGACCTCAGTGAATGCCTGGTTGCAATACGTTATGCGACCCTTTGTGTCGGTAACCGATACCAAGGTCTGCTCGGTGCCAATTTTGAAACCTTGCTGGGTCACAGGTAGGTTGGTGCGCATTTGTATTCCTCCGTGTAGCTGCTTTTTTCTGCTTCGAGAGGACGGCACTGATTGACACCTAGCTCCAAGAGCCGCACATTAGCAAATACAACAATAACTACAATTGCGATTTTAACAAACAAAGCTACAATTTCACAACCAATGGATTGCGCCGCAAGGGTAAACGATGACAGAAATTCCTGATAAACCCTATTTCACTGCGAGCGAAGTTGCTCGCCTGATGCTCGTGAGTGCCAACAGCGTTCGTGTTTGGACCAATAAAGGGTTGCTGAAAACGGAGATGACGCTCGGCGGGCACCGTCGCTTTCCTCGGCGAGAAATAGAACGTTTGGTTCTTGAGCGCAAATGGAATTCGATTCAAGCAAAGCCGGATGCCTTGCGAATTTTGATCATCGACGACGATGAGGTTTTCAGTGAAGTCCTGGCGCAAGGTCTTGCAATGGCGCTACCTAAGGCTGCGGTTTCGCTCGCCCGGGACGGCTTTACCGGAGGGATGCTTGCGCGGGGAACAACGCCAGACATCATCTTGCTTGATTTGCGAATGCCGGGTCTTGATGGTTTCCAGATTTGCAAAATGCTGAAGTCCGACGTGGTAACGCGGGACATTCGAGTCATCGCAATTTCTGGAAATTCGAGTGAAACGGACCGACAAAACATACTCGAAGCAGGAGCAGAAGAGTTGCTCGCCAAGCCAGTAAATGTTGCGGAACTGCTGAAGGCTATCAATGTGCCGCAATAGTTTGCGCGTGTAGCTTCTAAACATTAAATGCCAAAAGAGCGACGCTTATGAAAGCAAAGAATTGGGCAGAAACCCTGTTGCGCGCGCATCCGGATGGCATTGCACTGATGGACGATGACTACGTCTTGCAATTTGCCAACAGGCACTATCTCAGAATGTGGGGCTTCACGGAGCAGAGCGCCTACGGCATGACCAGTAGCGAACGCTTTGAACACCAGGTCGGAATGCTTGCCAATGCGGAAGAGGATGCTTTTGCATTGCGACTGTTGAAACAAGGGGTGAATTCGCAGACACCGCGCCATTTCAAGCTCAAAGACGGTCGCTGGCTGGAGCGCATAACCTATAGCCATGCAGTTTCGGGTGGACGCGACGGCATTGTTTCGCACTGGAGAGACGTGACCGACAAACACTTGGAGTTCATCGCCTCCCAGCATGAGCGGGATTTGATGCACTCCATGATGGACAGCGTGCCCGATCAAATATTCTTCAAAGACATCAACAGCCGTTTCATTCGCATTAACACCAGTCTGGCCAAGCGGTATGGATTGGAAAGCCCTGCACAAGCGATAGGCAAGTCCGATGCTGACTTCTACTCTGCAGATCACGCGGCGCAAACGCGCCAAGAAGAGTTGGAAATAATTCGCACAGGTACTCCCGTCTTTAACCAATTGCACAACGAAGTGTGGGGCGACGGCGCAGAGGCCTGGAACGTCTCCATGAAGATGCCGCTGCGTGATGCCAACGGCGTAATCATTGGTACCTACGGCATTGCCCACGACATCACCGAACATAAAAAGTCGGAGGCCATCATTTGGCGCCAAGCCAACTTTGACTCCCTCACGGGGCTGCCCAACCGTCGCATGCTGCGAGACCGCTGGGAGCAGGCTGTTAACAACCACCGGAGAAGCCACCACGGGCTTGCACTGCTGATCCTCGACCTTGACCACTTCAAAGATGTAAACGACACCCTTGGCCACGCCGTTGGCGACGAATTGATTGTTCAGGCATCACGGCGTATGGAAGGTTGCCTGCGCTCTACCGACACACTGGCGCGCATGGGCGGTGACGAATTTGCCATCATTCTCACCGACCTGTTGCCGGGCTCGGACGTGGGCGACATAGTCAGCAAGATCGTGGGGTGCCTCGGCTCCGCCTTTGAATTGCTTGGCCAAATGGTCTTTGTCACGGTGAGCGTCGGGGTGACCTTGTTTCCTGAAAATGGCGAGTCCTTTGATGATCTGCTTAAGCTGGCAGACCAGGCCATGTATGAAGCCAAGGCTAACGGCCGAAACGGGTTTTACTTTTTCACCAGTTCGCTCCAGGAGCGCTCCCGTAACCGTCTGCTCATGGCAAACGACTTGCATGTGGCATTGCGAGAAAGCCAGTTTCATTTGGTGTACCAACCCATTGTGGATCTGCGTACTGGCGCGCTGCACAAGGCAGAAGCACTCATCCGCTGGAAGCATCCGACGCGCGGATTGATATCTCCGGCTGACTTCATACCGCTGGCCGAGGCTATCGGGCTGATCGAGGATATCGGGGATTGGGTGTTCCAAACCGCTGCGCGCACTGTGCGCGATTGGCGCGATCAAATTGACCCCGCGTTTCAAATATCCGTGAACAAGTCGCCATTGCAGTTCCAGAGCAAACTGCGCCAAGCTAGTGATTGGGAGAACTATCTTCGTTCCATGGAACTGGCAACGAACGCAATCGCCGTGGAAATTACGGAGGGCCTATTGCTGGACGCCTCCGAATGGGTGCAACAGCAATTGCTAGCCACCAGTCAAAGTGGCATGAATCTGTCACTGGACGACTTTGGGACAGGGTACTCATCGCTGTCTTACTTGCATCGCTACGATATCGATTTTTTGAAAATTGACCAGTCTTTCGTGCGAGACCTGCACTACGGCTCCAAGAATCACACTTTATGCAAAGCCATCATCCAAATGGCCCACGAACTGGGTATGAAGGTAATCGCTGAAGGTATAGAAAGCACCCTCCAACGCGACTTACTAATTGACGCAGACTGCGATTTTGGTCAAGGCTACCTGTTTGCAAAACCGCTGATGCGTGATGATTTTCTGAAATTTGCAAAGGGGGAACTGAAGTGATTTATCGAAAGACTAACCGCCAGTGGACTCGGTCAAAGGTAAGCATGTTCCTTGCTTCTGGAGTACTAAATGGCTGACATGGCGCGTTACCATTCCTTGGATTCCAGAGCTTCGTCTTCGTCCCAAAACCTGACTGAGCACCTGCGACTTGTGCATCAGGTCATATCATCGCGTTACCCGGATATCGACCGGGTTGCGTTGGCTACCTACGATGCGACAACGGACGGTTTGTCGACTTTCGTCAGCAGTAACAATGACGGTATTCGACTCGATCACTATTGCGCCAAGCTTTCGGACGTCCCATCACTTCAAGAGCTTGCGCGAACACGTCAAAGTCGAACGGTGGATGACCTGGACTCGTCCTTCAAGTCAACTAGCGAACATACCTCATGGCTCAAGAAGCGTGAGTACAGGTCCAGTTTTACGGTTCCCGTTTTTCATGGGGACGCGCTATCCGGGTTTCTGTTCTTCGACTCCAAAAAATCCACCGCCTTTGATGTTGAAACCGCAGGGTTCCTGGAGGTATTTTCCAATCTCATATCGCAACTGTATTTGCTGCAATTGCAGGTTATTCAAGGGATCGTCGGAGTTGTTCATGTGGCCAGTGATCTGGCACGGATACGTGACCTTGAAACGGGTCAACATCTGGAGAGGATGGCGGCCTATTCGCGACTCATGGCGCGTGAGCTTGCGCTTGCCAAAGATATCAGTGACGAGTTTATTGAATACCTTTTTCTGTTTGCTCCACTGCACGACATTGGCAAAGTTGGTATTCCAGATCATGTGCTGCTCAAGCCAGGAAAGCTCAATGCTGAAGAGTGGAATGTCATGCGCAATCACGTGGAAATTGGTGTCACGATCGTAGAACAGATGGGCAAAGACCTGAAAATCAGCAATAGCCTTGCTTTCAATGTGATGCACAACATCGTCGAGGCCCACCATGAGCGCGGAGATGGAACGGGTTACCCTAAAGGCCTCACCATGGCAGACATCCCACTAGAAGCACGCATAGTTGCTGTAGCAGATGTCTACGATGCGCTGTCTAACAGACGTCCTTACAAAGAACCCTGGAGCGCCGAGGACATCCGCTGTGAACTTGAGTTGGAGGTTTCACGTGGCCGTCTGGATGCTGACTGCGTAAGGGTTCTACTGGCATGCGAAATTCAGCGGGCAGAGATCTCTTTGATGCATGCTGATCGGTAATATCCCGCACTTAGAAAACCTAAGGCGATTCACGACACAACTGACTTAGGTCTATCGCGCCTTGGTCCGGTCTGAAACTCTTTAATACCCTGAAATACCAATTCTCTACAGCGGCCGTTGGCCAATGCATAGTTTCGCCGCAGTACCAAACCCTAGATTGAAAAGTTGTTTCTTGCCGGCCGCCAACTGCCCTGCTTCTACTCCGCCTGGCTCGCCTGCTGACGCACGATGTCATGCGTCAATCGGACATGGACCTCGAGCGCGAGGGCGGCGCGGGCTTCCTGCCGGTCCATGGCGGCACGGTAAATGGCTTCGTGTTCCTGGTGCACATCGCGCCCGCTGGCGTGCGCCGCAGTCAGGCGCCAATTGATGTTGCGATAGCGCTCGGCATGGCGGTACAGGATGGA
>CANFNO010000248.1 GCA_947447845.1 Burkholderiales bacterium
AGCTTGGTCACAAACTCCATGCCGTCAAAGCTGAACTTGGCCTGGTTGTTGGCGAATTGCATTTCGATGGCGCCATCCGCGTCACTCAAAAGGCGCTGCAACTCAATCACAGTTTTGCGCGGCAGAATAACTTCCTGCTTGGGCACTTCCACATCCAACGTGGCTGAGGCGAAAGCCAGACGGTGACCGTCGGTGGCGACCAAGCTGAGTTGTTTGCCTTCAGCAACGAACAAGATGCCGTTCAGGTAGTAGCGGATGTCGTGCACGGCCATCGCAAACGCCACCTGGCCGAGCAGGTCTTTCAGCGTCTTTTGAGGCACGCTGAAAGCGGGGCCGAAATTGGCCGACTCTTGAACCAGCGGGAAGTCTTCGGCCTGCATTGTTTGCAACGTGAACTTGCTCTTTCCGCCCTTGAGAATGATCTTGCTCTGGCTGGACTCGAGTGAAACGGTCTGATCCGAAGGCATGGTGCGCAGAATGTCGATGAGCTTGCGTGCACCGATCGTTGTGGTGAAGTTGCCTGCGTCACCACCCAAATCGGCCGTTGTGCGGATTTGGATTTCCAAATCGCTGGTGGTGAGTTGGATTGAAGTGCCGGACTTACGCAGCAATACGTTTGCCAGAATCGGTAAAGTGTGACGCCGCTCTACGATGCCTGCAACGGATTGCAGAACCGACAGAACTTTATCTTGCGTTGCCTTCAATACGATCATTTCAATTTCTTTCAGTGTCTCTATACGCCGCCTGAATCCATAGCAGTCCGAGACTGGCGACTTTGTTAAATACCCAACATTTTCGCTGTTTTATGCGATTTTTACCGGGCGTCTTCCCTTGTTTTTAGCAATCAACCTTTGAGGGTCTGTTCCAAGACGTGCAATTGCTGGTTCAGTTCCGTCATTTGCTGGCGCTCCCCACCAATTTTTCGGACCGCATGCAGAACCGTGGTGTGGTCGCGCCCGCCAAACAGTTCGCCGATTTCAGGAAGACTTTTTTGCGTCAATTCCTTGGCTAGGTACATGGCGATTTGACGGGGTCGAGCAATGCTGGCCGGACGCTTCTTGGAATACATGTCCGCGACCTTGATCTTGTAGTAATCGGCCACGGTCTTCTGGATGTTTTCCACAGAAATCTGACGATTCTGAATCGACAGCAGATCGCGCAAGGCTTCTCGCGCCAGGGCAATCGAGATTTCTTTTTGGTTGAAGCGCGAATAGGCCAGGATTTTGCGCAAGGCGCCTTCAAGTTCGCGCACATTCGAGCGGACATTTTTAGCGACGAAAAACGCCACTTCCTCGGGCATTTCCGAGCCCTCGACACGCGCTTTGTTGATCAAAATCGCTACCCGCATTTCGAGCTCGGGTGGCTCAATCGCAACGGTCAGTCCAGAGTCGAAACGTGAAACCAGACGCTCGTGAATGTCGGCGAGACCCTTGGGATAGGTGTCGCTGGTCATCACGATGTGCGATTTTTTGGTCAGCAAAGCCTCAAAGGCATTGAAGAACTCTTCTTGTGTGCGATCTTTATTGGCAAAAAATTGCACGTCATCAATCAGCAACAAATCCAGGGAGTGATAACGCTCCTTGAATTCGTCAAAAGTCTTGCGCTGATAGGCCTTAACCACATCCGATACGAATTGCTCTGCATGTATGTATAGAACTTTGCTGCCCGGCTTGTCTTGTAGCAGGCGATTGCCCACTGCGTGCATCAGGTGGGTCTTGCCCAAGCCTACGCCGCCATAGATAAACAGCGGGTTATACAGATGCCCTGGCATGGTCGCCACATGCATGGCCGCAGCACGCGCCATGCGGTTGGCCGTACCTTCCACTAGCGTCTCGAAAGTGAGCATGCCATTGAGGCGGTTCTTTGGGGTGCCCAGATTGCGGTCTTCGCCAATTTCAACGGTATCCTCAATCAGCGGAGCGTCAGTAGCGGCCACTGAAAATTGAGGTCTGACGGTGGTTTCCCTGGGGGGAATGGCTAACTCCACGAGTACGGATTGGCCATACAGTTTCTCCAACATCCCGGAAATTCGCGCGCTGTATTGGGCCCGCACCCAGTCGAGTTTGAAGCGGTTGGCTACAAAAATGGTGATCCTGGAAAAGTCCTCATGCACATGGGCATGCAAGGGTTTAATCCAGGTGTTGAATTGCTGCTCCGGCAGTTCTTGCGCCAGTTGGTCTACGCAACTTTGCCAAAGGCTTTGGCCAATATCGTGAGCAGCAGTCTGCTGGCTGCTAGAGGGTTGTCCCGCGGTCATTGTTGTTCTCAGCTATCTGTGGATAGTTTTGTAATGCTGTGCACTCGATTGTAATTTATCAAAGCCTTATCCACATGCTGCAATGCGGACACGCTGTTGCGACTTTGGTATCAGAATCTTGTTCAAGGTGTTGCCGTGATTGAGAAAATTTGCGATAATCTCGGGTTTCCCTGATTGTTGTCGGGGTCCAGAGCAGAGATTCAAAATGAAACGCACATACCAACCTTCCAAAATTCGCCGCGCCCGTACCCACGGCTTTCTGGTTCGCATGAAGACTCGCGGCGGCCGCGCTGTGATCAATGCGCGCCGCGCCAAGGGCCGCAAGCGCCTGGCTGTCTAAGCCATTCAAAGCAGTTTTTGACCGGCAGTCTCTTGGGGCACTGGATTTGTCTCAAGAGGTTTCAGTTCTGGTGTGCTCCAACATGCAGCGATTGAAAACCCGGCCTCAATTCCAGGCAGTTCTGTCTGGCAAAACCCTTGCCCGAACCACGCACTTTGCATTGCATAGGGCGGACTTGGTTTCGGATGTGCCTCCCGGGATGACGCCGCAAGCGCCTCTTTTTTCGCATGCTTGCGTGTGGTTGGGGGCTATGGTTCCCAAGCGTTGGGCTAAAAGGGCCGTAACGCGCAATGCCATCAAACGTCAGATTTACAACGTCAGCGCGCTATTCGAACCACATTTGGCCGTTGGTGCCCACGTGGTGCGTTTGCGTGCGGGTTTTGACCGCGTTCAGTTCGTGAGTGCGACCTCGGAAGCATTGAAGTCTGCGGTTCGAACAGAACTTCTCAGTTTGTTTGATCGGGCTTGCCCCGGCACGTCGGCTGATCGGGCGAAGGGTTGAATATGATGCGCCGCTTGCTAATGGGTGTTGTCAGGACTTACCGCCTACTTTTGAGTCCCTGGCTAGGATCTTCCTGCCGTTTTGAGCCCACTTGCTCCGTATACTCGCTGAAGGCTCTTGAGCAGCATGGTGCTGCCTGGGGTAGTTATCTTACGGTTGCACGCATTGCGCGTTGCCACCCCTGGTGTGCCGGAGGTAGCGACCCGGTGCCTACAGAATCCCCGCGGCTTTTTGGCCGCCTGATTTCCCCGTCTGAAAAGAAACACTCATGAACGATATCCGCCGCACCATTTTGTGGGTGATCTTTGGTTTTGCCATGGTGATGCTATGGGACCAGTGGCAGGTTGCCAACGGAAAGAAGGCCACTTTCTTCCCTGGGCCTATGCCGGTAGCAAGTGCACCGAAAGTGGGTGACATACCCGCTGCAAAAGACGCATCCCTGCCAGCGGCAGCTGTCGCTCAGACAAATGTGCCTGCTGCCACGCCAGTTGCTACGCCCTCTTCTACGCCCAAAGAACGTTTTGAGGTGACTACGGATGTGCTCAAACTTACGCTGGACACCGAAGGCGGCTCCCTGGTGCGTGCAGAGCTGCTGAAGTACGCGGACTCGGAAGATAAATCCAAAAATTTCGTGCTGTTGGATGACAGCAAAGATCGCGTGTATATGGCCCAGTCCGGCGTGGTTGCGGGCAGCACAGGCGGCGCATTTCCCACCCATAAGACGGTGATGACTGCCACAGGCGCACATGCACTGAAGGATGGCGAAAACGAGTTGGTTCTCACATTCACCTCGCCTGATGTGGGTGGCATCAAACTGATCAAGACCTACACATTGCGCCGTGGCGCTTACGATATTGCTGTCAAACATGAACTGATCAATACCTCGGCGACAGCCCAGTCGGCCCAGTTGTATCTGCAGCTGGTACGCGATGGCAATAAGCCAGCCGGTGGCTCGTCGTTCTACTCCACCTTCACTGGCCCAGCCGTATACACCGATGCCAAGAAGTTCGAAAAAGTAGATTTCTCGGATATCAAAAAGAACAAGGCCGATTTTGAAAAATCAGCCTCAAATGGCTACATCGCCATGGTGCAGCACTACTTTGCAAGTGCCTGGATCTTGCCTGATGGCGTTCAACGAAGCCTGTCCATGGACGCGGTCGACATCGGCGCCACGTTGGGTGACTGCTGCTACCGCGCAACCATGGTGGCGCCACTGGAAACACTGGCTCCTGGCGCCAGCAAGGCAGTAGAAGCCAAACTGTTCATCGGACCGCAGGAAGAGAAAATGCTGGAGGCGCTTAGCCCCGGTCTGGAACTTCTGAAGGACTATGGCCGACTCACGATTCTGGCAAAACCTCTGTACTGGTTGCTGGACAAACTGCACAGCTTTATCCAGAACTGGGGCTGGTCCATTGTGGCCTTGGTGCTTTTGCTGAAGATCGCTTTTTATTGGCTCAATGCCAAGGCTTACTCCAGCATGGCCAAAATGAAGGCTATCAACCCCAAGATCATGGAAATGCGCGAGCGCCTCAAAGACAAGCCGCAACAAATGCAGCAAGAGATGATGCGTATCTATCGCGAAGAAAAAGTTAACCCCATGGGTGGCTGCTTCCCAATCATGATCCAAATTCCGGTATTTATTGCGCTGTACTCGGTGCTACTGGCTACCGTGGAAATGCGCAATGCGCCTTGGGCGCTGTGGATTCATGATCTGTCGGCACCAGACCCGTATTACATCTTGCCGCTGTTCATGACGCTGACTACGTTGCTGCAGACCTCGTTGAACCCGGCTCCGCCGGATCCTATGCAAGCCAAGATGATGTGGATCATGCCGCTTGCCTTCAGCGTGATGTTCTTCTTCTTCCCGTCCGGGTTGGTGATGTACTGGATCACTAACAATGTGTTGTCGATTGCGCAGCAGTGGATCATCAACACCCGCATGGGTGTGCCGCCGAAGTTCAATCTGCCGAAGTTTTAGGCTTCCCCCGAAGAGAATCGGTACCCACCCCGAAGCGCCTTCGGCGCCTCCCCCGGGGGGTGACACCAGCGGCCCGGCGAAGCCGGTTCTGCGGTGTCCCTTGTTAAGCTCCACCTCGCTCGCAGGGTGTTCTGTGGGGCTAAAGTTTCACTCGGGTCCATGTGCCCCAGTTCCCTGACTACACTCCCCCTCTATGCTGAGTCGCCACCACGATCCCATTCTGGCCATTGCCACGGCGCCTGGACGCGGGGCGGTTGGTA
>CANFNO010000249.1 GCA_947447845.1 Burkholderiales bacterium
CGGTTCTCGATCGTCTCCACCTCGTTGTGCAGAAAGTAGACCTGACCGCCGCGCTTGAGTTCGCGCAGCACAGCCTCGCGGATCACGCCATTGCCCTCGCTGCGGACAAAGGTCTTGATGGCCAGGCGGCGTTGCGGTGCGGTGGCAATCACCGACAGATCGCGCAGACCTTCCAGCGCCATGCCCAGGGTGCGGGGAATCGGCGTGGCGGTGAGCGTGAGCACATCCACCTCCGCGCGCATCGCCTTCATAGCCTCCTTGTGGCGCACGCCAAAGCGGTGTTCCTCGTCGATGATGAGCAGGCCAAGGTCCTTGAAATGTGTGTCCTGGCTGAGCAACTTGTGCGTGCCGACCACGATATCGATGGTGCCGTCCTTCACGCCCTTGAGCGCGGCGGTGATTTCCTTGGTTGAGCGAAAGCGGCTCATCTCGGCGATCTTCACCGGCCATTTGGCAAAGCGATCCGTCAGGGTCTGGAAATGCTGTTCGGCCAGCAACGTAGTCGGCGCCAGAAAGGCCACCTGCTTGCCGCCAGTCACCGCCACGAAGGCGGCGCGCAGAGCGACTTCGGTCTTGCCAAAGCCCACATCGCCGCAAATAAGCCGGTCCATCGGGCGCGGGCTGATCATGTCCTGGATGACGGCATGGATGGCGGCCTTCTGGTCGGCAGTCTCTTCAAAGCCGAAGTCGTTGGCGAAGGTCTCGTAGTCGCCGGGCGAGTAGCGGAAGGCAAAGCCCTCGCGGGCCGCGCGGCGGGCGTAGATGTTCAGCAGTTCGGCAGCCGAGTCGCGCACCTGCTCGGCGGCACGGCGCTTGGCCTTTTCCCATTGGCCGGAGCCCAGTCGGTGCAGTGGGGCTTCGTCGGCGGAGACGCCGGTGTAACGGCTGATCAGTTGCAGTTGGCTAACCGGCACATACAGCGTGGCGGCGTCGGCATATTCCAGATGCAAAAATTCCTGCAACTCCGGCTCGCCGTGGGCGTCCTTGTTGCCCATGTCCATGTGGATCAGGCCGCGGTAGCGTCCGATGCCGTGGGACGAGTGCACCACCGGGTCGCCGACTTTTAGCTCGGACAAGTCCTTGATCAGGGCCTCGACATCGCTGACTTGTTCCTGCTTCTTGCGTCGGCGCGTTACCGGGCCAGCTGCAAACAGCTCAGTCTCGGTTATCAGGTCGACACCGGTTTCCAGCCAGCCAAAACCGACCGTCAGACCGGCAGTGGCGATGCCCCATTTTTCGGAGCTGTCGATGAACTCCTGCAGCGAATCAAAGCTGGGCGGGTTTATTTGCGAGGCGCGTAGAAAGTCCAGCAGGCTTTCGCGTCGTCCATCGCTCTCAGCCAGCACCAGCAGGCGCTGCTGGGTGTTGCGGGCGTAGTCCTTGAGCTTTAGAAGAGGGTCTTCGGTGCCGCGCAGTGCGGCCATGGGCGGCAGGACGCTGATGTCGGCATAGGCCGTGGCGGCCTCTTCGGGGGTATTCGATTTCAGAGCCAGCTGCGCGTGGCCATTGGCCAGGGCGTAAAACTGCTCGGTGCCCAGAAACAGGCTCTCAGGCGGCAGGGCCGGGCGCTCAGGGTCGCCTTGCACCAGGCGATAGCGGTCCTTGGTGTCCTGCCAAAAGCGTTGAAAGGCCGGTTCCAGATCGCCGTGCAGCACCACGGTGGCGTCCGTGCCCACATAGTCAAACACCGTGGCGGTCTGCTCGAAGAACAGCGGCAGGTAGTACTCGATACCGGCGGTGGCCACGCCGTTGCCGATGTCTTTGTAGATGCGGCTCTTGGTCGGGTCGCCTTCCAGCAACTCGCGCCAGCGGCTACGAAAGCGCGCGCGCGCGTCGTCGTCCATGGGGAATTCGCGCCCCGGCAGCAGGCGGATCTCGGGCACCGGGTACAGGCTGCGCTGGCTGTCGGGATCAAAGGTGCGGATGCTGTCGATCTCGTCGTCAAACAGGTCTACCCGGTAAGGTACTGGCGAGCCCATGGGGAACAGGTCGATCAGGCCGCCGCGCACCGCGTATTCGCCGGGGCTGACGACCTGCGTCACGTGGCTGTAACCTGCGAGCGTCAACTGGCTCTTGAGTTTGGCCTCATCGAGCTTTTGTTTGACCTTGAATTCAAAGGTGTAGCCAGCCAGAAAGCTGGGCGGTGCCAGCCGGTACAGCGCCGTGGTGGCCGGCACGATGATGACGTCGGCACCGGTTTCTTTGTTGCGCTGTTGGATGCGCCACAGGGTGGCCAGACGCTCGCTAATCAGGTCCTGGTGCGGGCTGAAGGTGTCGTAGGGAAGCGTCTCCCAGTCCGGGAACAGGGCGCAGCGTAGCGTGGGGGCGAAGAAGGCGATTTCTTCCAGCAGGCGCTGGGCGTCACTGGCGTCCGCGGTGACGATGGCCAACGGTTTGCCACTGGCTTTTTCGCGGAGTCCGAGCTGAGCCAGGAGGAGGGCGTCTGCAGATCCCGCAGGGCGGGGAAGGGTGTAGCGTTTGCCACTGGCGAGTTTCGGTAGATCCATGTGTAGCTAGATTTTAGAATGGGCCAGCTTTCAACCACTTCTATGCCCCAAACAACCCTGCAATCTTCCCATTCCGAACCCCTGAATCCTAGGCTCTGGGGACTGATTCCCTGCGCGGGGAACGGTTCGCGCTCTGGTGCTACCGGCCCCAAGCAGTACCAGCAGATTGCAGGTAAGGCGATGGTGCTGCACACGCTGGCGGCCTTTGTTGGTGTTGAACGCCTGGCGGGCACCCTGGTGGTGGTGTCCGCAGGCGACACCTTTTTCGACCAGTTGCCAGTGCAGGTGGATGCCTGCGGCGGCGCTACCAGGGCGCAAAGTGTGACGAATGGGTTAGACGCATTGTTGGCACGCGGTGCTGCTCCTGCCGATTGGGTGCTGGTGCATGACGCTGCGCGTTGCCTCATCACCGCCGAGCAGATCAACACCCTTATCGATGCCTGCCTGCCTGACGAAGTCGGTGGTTTGCTGGCCTTGCCTTTGCCTGACACACTCAAAGCCGCCAAGGATGGGCGTGTGGCCGCCACGCTTGAGCGCAGCGACAAATGGCTGGCGCAAACACCGCAAATGTTTCGCATTGGAGAGCTCAGGGCAGCATTGCAAGCTGCTGGTGACGCAGTGACGGACGAGTCGAGCGCCATGGAATACATGGGGCGTAGTCCATTGCTGGTAGAAGGTTCCGCACAAAACTTCAAGGTGACGTATCCACAAGACTTTGCCTTGGCCGAAAGTGTGCTGCTGTCGCGCTGATTCAGGTGCGTGTGCGGCGATGTGTGCGCAGTTGTTCTGTCTGACGCTTTTCTGACGTGATTTGCGCAGTCGGGGGTTTGCCCTAGCAAACAGAGGTCAATTCAACGGCACCATCGGCTGCATGACGACTGACTGCATTCTCCAGACGCAAAAGCTCAGCAAAGAGTTCAAAGGCTTTGTGGCCGTAGACCGGGTGGACCTATCCGTGCGACGTGGAACTATCCACGCGCTGATTGGTCCGAACGGCGCGGGAAAAACCACCTGCTTCAATTTGCTGACCAAGTTCATCAAACCCAGCTCGGGCGTGATTCTATTTAACGGGCAAGACATCACGCAGGACGCGCCAGCACAGATCGCGCGACGCGGCATCATCCGCTCGTTCCAGATATCTGCCGTGTTCCCGCACTTGAGCGTGCTGGAAAACGTGCGTGTGGCCTTGCAACGCAAGATCGGCACCTCGTTTCATTTCTGGCGCCCGGAAAGTTCTTTGCACGGCTTGAACGACAAGGCGCTTGAACTGCTGGCGGCCGTCGATCTGGAAAGTTACGCCCATACCGTGACAGTGGAATTGAGCTATGGCCGCAAGCGTGCTTTGGAAATCGCCACCACCCTGGCAATGGACCCGGAACTGATGTTGCTCGACGAGCCGACTCAGGGCATGGGCTTGGAAGATGTAGATCGCATTCGCCAGCTAATCAAAAAGGTAGCGGCGAACCGCACCGTGCTGATGGTAGAACACAACATGAGCGTGGTTTCCAGCATTGCCGACACGATTACCGTGTTGCAACGTGGCGCCACCTTGGCCGAAGGCCCCTATGCCGAAGTATCCAAGAACCCCGCCGTGATCGAAGCCTACATGGGTAGCGCAGACACCGAACTGGTGGGAGCACATTGATGGCTACCACTTATCTCGAAATCCGCGATCTGCACGCCTGGTACGGCGAGTCGCACGTCTTGCACGGCGTCAACTTCGATGTGCGCGAGGGCGAAGTCGTCACGCTATTGGGCCGCAATGGCGCGGGGCGCACTAGCACCATGCGCGCCATCATGGGACTGACTGGTAGCCGCAAGGGCTCGATCAAGGTGCATGGCAAAGAGACTATTGATGCCAGCACCCACAGCATTGCGCGCATGGGTATTGGTTATTGCCCTGAAGAGCGCGGAATTTTTTCCAGCCTGACCACCGAAGAAAACCTGATGCTGCCGCCCGAGTTGGCCAAAGGCGGCATGGGCATCGACGAGATTTACAGCATGTTCCCGAACTTGAAGGAACGTGCCTACAGCCAAGGTACGCGCCTATCCGGTGGCGAGCAGCAAATGCTGGCTGTGGCCCGAATTTTGCGCACCGGCGCACGCCTGCTGTTGCTGGACGAGATTTCCGAAGGGCTGGCCCCAGTCATTGTGCAAAAGCTGGCGGAGATGGTGAAGATGCTTCGCGCCAAGGGCTACACCATCGTCATGGTCGAGCAAAACTTCCGTTTTGCTGCACCGCTGGCTGATCGCTTCATGGTCATGGAGCACGGCGAAATCCAGCAGGAATTTACCCAGGCGCAATTGCCTGAACGGATGGCCCAGTTGCACGAGTACCTGGGCGTTTGACTTTTTTACTAACCACGAACGAGGAGAAAACTATGAAACTGAAGAAACTTGCCGCTGCCTGCGCAATTAGCTGCGCTGCCTTGGCCGCTGTGTCCACACCGGCTCAAGCTCAAATCTCGGGTGACGTGATCCGCATCGGCATCATCACCGACATGTCAGGGCTGTATTCCGACATTGACGGCCCAGCAGGTGCAGAAGCCATCAAAATGGCTGTCGCCGAAATGGGCGGTGCGGTCAATGGCAAGAAGATCGAAATCTTGACCGCCGACCACCAAAACAAACCCGATGTGGCTGCAGCCAAAGCGCGTGAATGGTTTGATACGCAAGGTGTGGACATGCTGATCGGCGGCACTAACTCAGGTACTGCACTGGCTATGGCCAAGGTTGCGGCTGAAAAGAAAAAGCTGTTCATCGCCATTGGCGCGGGCACTTCGGCATTGACCAATGAGCAGTGCAACCCCTACACCGTGCA
>CANFNO010000250.1 GCA_947447845.1 Burkholderiales bacterium
CTATCTGGTGGAACTGGGTCGCCGTGTGGCGATGGAGCATCTGGATCAGATACGCAGCAAGCTGGACGCAGCCAAAGATGCCCATGAACTTTGGGTAGCCTGACGGATTCTTGGGTTGTTGTCTGTTGACGCCTCGATTAGCGCGCGAGTCGGCGCCGGATGGTGGGCCAGAGGAGGTTAACGGCCAAACCGCCCATCACCAGCGCTGCTGCCACCAACTTCCAGGCTGGCAACGTTTCGCCCAGCCACCAGCTCGACGCACCCATGCCAAACACCGGCACCAGCAAGGCCATGGGTGTGATCGTGGCAGCCGGATGGCGCGCCAGCAGCCAGCCCCAGGCGGCGTAGCCAAAGAGCGAGTTGCCCCACGACTGCCATGCCACAGCGGCCCAGGTCGCCCAACTGGCATCGCGCAGTCCGGTGGCTATCGCGTCGCCCCCTTCAAACACATACGACAACACAAACAGCGGTGGCACCGCATAGGCGCTGGACCACACCACATAGGCCAGCATGTTGGCGGGCTTGCCCTCTTTGGCCGCAATGTTGCCGCCGGCCCAGCTGAGGGCCGCGCCCAAAATCATGACCAGGCCCAGCACCGTGGTCGTGCCATCGGTGTGCATGCCAATGTTGGCGATACCGGCGGTTGCCAGCAACAAGGCAAACCACTGAAAGGGCTGCACCCGCTCGCCATTCATGCGCATGGACAGGCCAATGGTAAAGAACACCTGGGTCTGCACCACCAGCGAGGCAATGCCGGGGGAGATGTGACCGTTGATGGCCAGGTACAACAGGCCAAATTGCCCGACACCGATCAGCACGCCATACAGCGCAACATTGCGCCAACCCACCGTGGGCCGGGGCAGAAAAAACAGCGCGGGGAACAGCGCCAGCGTGAAGCGCAGTGCCGCAAACAACAGCGGCGGTAAGTGGCCCAGCGCGAGTTTGATGACAACAAAGTTGGTGCCCCACACTGCGACAACCGCAAGCGCAAGCAGGAAATGGCGAAACGGAAGGGCAGCAGGCATGCGGCTATTGTGACCGCTGGCATTCAACGGCTGGTGTGAGCCGCAATGAGGCGGTGGCGATGCATTTGGGCTGCACGCAGACAGGTCAGCGCACCGCGATCAGACGGTATTTTCCCGGCCTCTTGCGAGCCATTCACGGGTTGATATTCCGGTGCGCTGTGCAAAAACACGCGACAGGGCCGACGCATTCGCATAGCCCAGTTCGGGCGCTATCAACTTGACTGCGCGACCTTGCGTCAACTGTTTCTTGGCCAGCGTGATGCGCCAATCGGTTAAGTAGTCGGCGGGCGCCGTGCCCACTACCCTTTTGAACCGGGTTGCAAAGGCGCTGCGTGACATGGCTGCATGCCCCGCAAGCAATTCCAGCGACCAGGTCCGTTGCGGGCTTTCATGCATCGCGGTGAGGGCTCGGGCTAATTGTGGGTCCGCCAGACCGGACAGCAAACCGCTGGAGACACCAACCTCCTCTGCGTTATCGAGCACCCAGCGCATCAACTGGAGCAAGACCACTTCAAACAATCGATCAACGATCAACCGCTGGCCACAGCGCGCCAGATCGGCCTCCAGAAATAGAAGGTTCAATGCCCCCTCCAAGCCCTGCACACGCGCCAGTGGCAAAACGATCAGCGGCGGCAACGCGCGCACCAGCGGATGGCTGGCCCCGCCTTCAAAGTGAACGGAGGCACAGGTGAAGTCCGAGCCTTCGACCGGCGCATTGTGAAACTGGTGCGCCAGCGGCTGCGGATAGAAAAAGAGCGTGGGCTCGTTCACCTCAAGGCGCTGCATCACGCCAGCGCCTTGGGAGTGGGTGAGCACCATGCTGCCCTTGCGCAGCACATGAAAAAACCCCCTTCCCGCTTGCGCGTCAAAGCGGGTGACACCACAAAGGGCACCGGTATGAAACAACCGGGCCGAGACCTGAAACCGCTCCAACAAAGACGACAGGCGATCCAGGGTCACGAGTGAATTGGGACTCATATTGTACGAATAGGTATTTTGTGTGGACTTATAGATACCAATCATACAGAAATGCCGCGCACACTAGCTTCTCTTGCCACTCCACCCTTAAAGGAAAACACCATGCCCCGCGTTCAACTAATCGACTCCACCAACACCACCGCAAACCGCCAGGCACTGCTGGAGCAGGTACACAAAGCGTTCGGTGCGAAGCCCAATATGTTCAGGGCTGTCGCCAACTCACCCGCTGCGCTGAAAAGCATGTGGGGCGCGTTCGGCGCGCTCGGTTCAGGAGTGCTGGGGGCCAAGTTGGGCGAACAAATCGCCGTGGCAATCGCGGACCGCAACCGCTGCGAATACTGCCTGGCTGCACACACGGTTCTGGGCAAAGGCGCCGGTGTCAGCTCGGAAGAAATGACGGCGGCCCAGGCAGGCCAGTCTGCGGACCCCAAGACGGCAGCAGCCCTGACCTTTGCCTTGAAGGTTGTCAGCAACCGTGCACAACTGTCTGACGACGACTTTCAGGGCCTGCGCAATGCCGGATTTGACGACGAGCACATTGTCGAAATCCTGGCCCATGTGGCGCTGAACATCTTCACCAACTACGTCAACGTGGCGTTTGAAGTGCCGGTGGACTTTCCAAAAGTAGCCCTGAACCCTGTCGCCTGATGAACCAACCGGGCGTCTGGCATTTGCTGCCAGCGCCCGGTCCACCCCTGAAAGCCCTCTCACCATGTCGCACATCGGCTCTATTGCACCGTCCCTCCAAGTTGCCCAGTGGTTCAACGCGGTCACTCCCATCACCCTGAATGCTTTGCGCGGGCGCGTCGTCGTGGTGCATGCATTTCAGATGCTGTGCCCCGGTTGCGTGTCGCAGGGAATTCCCCAGGCCATGAAGGTGCATGCGCAGTTCCCCTCCAGCGAAGTGGTGGTGCTGGGTTTGCACACGGTGTTTGAACACCATGACGCGATGGGTCCGAATGCCTTAAAGGCCTTTTTGCACGAGTACCGCATCACCTTCCCGGTCGGGGTGGATTTGCCCGTCAAGGGTCACCGCATCCCGGCCACGATGCAGGCGTATGAACTTCGCGGTACGCCCAGCTTGGTCGTCATCGACCGCCAGGGTGTGATCCGCTTGCATCACTTCGGTCATATCGATGATTTGCAGCTGGGCGCATTGATTGGGGCGCTGATTTGCGAGGGTGCGGCCCCACAAACCGCATCAGAAGCTGCCAACCACAATCAACCAAAGCCCGCTGCAGAAATGCGCGTGGATTGCGATGAATCTCACTGCGCAATCGCAAAGAAGGAATAACGCCATGAAATGCATTGCCATTCGGCATCTGAAATTTGAAGACCTCGGAACCTTTGAGGAAGTGTTGATTCAACGTGGCTTTGCGGTTGAATACCTCGAAGCCGGTCCGCACACCTTGGACAACTGGAACGAGGACGCAGCCGATCTCGTCGTCGTACTGGGCGGCCCGATTGGGGTGAATGAAGTGGCTGACTATCCCTGGCTCCGGCAGGAGATCGACATCATTGGTCGTCGTTTGCGTCAGGACCGGCCAACACTGGGCATTTGCCTGGGGGCGCAAATCATGGCGGCGGCACTGGTGGCAGCCGTCTACCCGGGACGCACCAAAGAAATTGGCTGGGCTCCCCTGCAACTGACACCAGCTGCCCACAGCATGGGCCTACAGGCGCTTGCGCATTGGGATGTGCTGCATTGGCATGGCGACACTTTTGACTTGCCCGAGGGTGCGAGCTTGCTGGCTTCAACGGATCTGACACCTAACCAAGCGTTTTCATATGGACGTTGCGCGCTGGCTTTGCAGTTTCATGCGGAAGCGCACGGTGCGCAGATGGAGCCCTGGCTGATCGGGCACACGCTGGAGTTACGCAACGCGGGCATCGACATCAACCAGTTGCGCCAGGCCGGGCCAAAGGACGCCGCTGCAAAGGCCTCAGCAGGACAAGCCATGCTGGAGCAATGGCTGATTCACGCGGGTCTGATTTAGCGCAACCCTGCAAACAAACTGTGTCGGGGACAGATACCAGACGTCACACGACCCGGCCCACCTGCAAGGCGGCAATTTGGACAGCATCCAGCCCCATCTCCGTCAACACTTCCAGCGTGTGCTCACCCAACGCGGGTGGCGGGTTGCGCAGTACCGGCGGCGTGGACATCAGGCGCAGCGGGCTGGCGACGCTGGAGATGGCGGCGACTGAAGTCTGGGCCTGTGCCTCCACGGAAGTGGGCTGGGTGATCTTCAGGGCGCGGTGCTGCACCTGGGCATCGGCAAAGGCCTGGTCCATGGTGTTGATGGGGCCGCAGGGCACGGCCTTGTCTTCCAGCGCAGCAATCCAGGCGGCCGTGCTGCGGGTGCGGGTAGCCGCCTGCATTAACTCCACCAGCGCCACACGGTTGGTGACGCGAGCGGTGTTGCTGGTAAAGCGCGTGTCAGTCGCCCACTCGGCGTGGCCTGCCACTTCGCAGAAACGTGCAAACTGGCCGTCGTTGCCAATCGCCAGCAACATGGCACCGTCTGCGGTTTCAAAGTCCTGATACGGCGCCAAACTCGGGTGGCTATTGCCCTGTCGCATCGGCACTTTGCCGGTGTTCAAAAACCCAGCCGCCTGATTCGCCAGAATGGCCATGCCCACATCCAGCAAGGCCATGTCGATGTATTGCCCCTCGCCCGTGCGGTGCCGCACTTCGAGCGCAGCCAGGATGGCGCTGGTGGCATAGACGCCGGTAAACACGTCGATGATGGCCACACCTACGCGCATGGGTGGTGCGTCCGCTTGTCCGGTGATGCTCATCATGCCGGTCATGGCCTGGATCATTAGGTCGTAACCCGCGCGCTCGGCATAGGGCCCATCCTGACCAAAGCCGGTGATGGAGCAATAGATGAGCTTGGGGTTGAGCTTTTTCAGGCTTTCGTAATCCAGCCCGTATTGCGTCAACCCGCCGACCTTGAAGTTCTCCACCACGATGTCACTTTGCAGCGCCAAGGTGCGGATGAGTTCCTGCCCCTCGGGTTTGGACATGTCGATGGTGACGGAGCGTTTGTTGCGGTTGCAGGCGGCGTAGTAGCTGGCCTGCTGGGTGTTGTTGCCCTCGGCGTCCTGCAAGAACGGAGGCCCCCAGTGGCGCGTGTCGTCGCCTACCACGGGACGCTCGACCTTGATCACGTCCGCGCCCAGGTCGGCCAGCATTTGGGTGCACCAGGGGCCTGCCAGTACACGCGACAGGTCGAGCACCTTGATGTGGGAGAGAGCGCCTTGGGTTGGGTTGGTCATGTTGTTGTCGCTTCTGTGCTGTCTGCGTTTGTCA
>CANFNO010000251.1 GCA_947447845.1 Burkholderiales bacterium
CCGGACAGGCGCAGCACCGGCACACCAATCACCAGCGCCACCAGCATGGGCGCCAGGCCACCGGCCAGCAACACTGCCGAAAACGGCCAGCCGAGTTGCAAAGTGAGCAACGCCGAGGTGTATGCGCCAATGCCCATGAAGGCAGCATTGGCCAGTGACAGCAAGCCGCACGACAAGGTTAGCCAGAGTGACAGGGCCATCAAGGCGTGCACGCCCACGGTGAAAACCAGGGTGCTATAGGTGGACCAGAAATCATTGAGCCAGGGATAAGAAGCCATGGTTACGCCTTCCTTTCCAACTGGCGCCCGAACAGCCCGGAAGGCCGCACCAGCAGGATCAGGAACAAAAGGCCAAACGCCACCGCGTCACCCATCTGGCTGGACAGATAGGCCTTGCTGATAACTTCTGCAAAGCCCAGAAACAGGCCGCCAATCAGGGCGCCACGGATGTCGCCCATGCCGCCCAGAATGATGACCGCAATGCCTTTGTGCAACATGGGCTGGCCCATGCCAGGGGTGATGGCGTTGAAGTCGAGCGCGATCAGCACACCCGCCACACCGCCCAAGGCCGCCGCTACAAAGGAGGTGGCATGAAACAGCCGCTCCACCGGAATACCCAGCAACCAGGCCGCCTTGGGCGACTCTGAAATAGCGCGCAGCGCACGCCCGAGCTGGCTGCGCTTGAGGATGGTGAACATCACCGCCATCAGAATGAAAGAGATCAGCACAATGGCAATTTCCAGCGCCCGCACATGCACCGACCCGATGATGTATTCACCAGCGGGCAGCGTCTCTTCGGGGAAGCGCATGGCCTCGGCACCAAACAGTCCCTGGGCCGTGGTGGTCAGCATGATGCTCACGCCAATGGTGGCGATCATGGGGATCAGGTGCGGCGCATTGCGCAGGCGCAGCGGCTTGAGAATCAACACGTCCACCAGCAGACCTAACGTGCCGCTCACCAGCATGGCGCCTAGCATGGCAAGCCAGAGTGGCGCCTGAAAGCGGCTGACCAGCGCCAGCGCCACGTAACTACCGACCATGAACAACGCGCCGTGCGACAGGTTGATAACGGCCAGCACGCCAAAGACCAGGGTGAAGCCCAGGGCAAACAGCGCATACACGCTGCCAAGCGTCAGCGCGTTAAGTAGTTGTTGTTCAAGCATGGAGGTGTTGTATCAAAAAGGGGCCACGAATGGGCCCCATTGTGCGCGCGAGGAACCGGTAACCCGGGTCCTGCACCGCAGGCTTCAGAAGAACTTATTTGCCTTCGAACAGGGTGAATTTGCCACCGCGCACGACGTAGATGAAAGGCTTCTGGTCGGCATCCCAACCACCCACCTTGCCGTCCTTGGTCTTGGCAGGACGGAACTTGAAGGGGCCGGTAGCGCCGCTGATGCTGGCCTTTGGCAAGGCGTTCTTCAGGGCTTCGCGGTCGGCTGCCAAGTCACCGGAAAGTTTGATGTCTTTCAGCGTAGCGGCCACGATGCTGAGGGCGTCATAAGCCTGGGCGGCGAACTGGTTCGGCTGGGCGTCGTACTTCTTCGCGTAGTTAGCCACAAAGGCCTTGTTCACGGGTGCCGGGTTGGTGTTGGACCAGGGGCTGCCGACAAAGGTGCCTTCACCGGCCAGCTTGGAGATCTCAAACAGCTTGGGCGAGTTGAATCCGTTACCGCCGATGAACGGTGCCTTGATACCCAGGCCACGGGCCTGGATCATGATGTTGGCCGCTTCTTCAGCCAGGCAGGAGCACACCACGGCGTCAGGCTCGGAAGCCTTGATCTTGGTCAGTTGGGCCTTGAAGTCGACATCGCCCTTGACATAGGTTTCCGTCGTGGTGACCGGCAGATTGCGATCGGCCAGCACGCCCTTGAAAACGTCATAGCCGCTCTTGGTGAAGGCATCGTCGTTGCCGTAAATCACCGCGACTTTCTTGAGCTTGTAAAACTGCTGGGCGGTGGCCACGGTGACCGGCAGCACGTCGGACTCCATAACCGAGTTGCGGAACACATAGGGGCCGATGTCGGTGATGCCGTTGGCGGTGACCGAGGTGCCGAACATCACGGTCTTGGCGGCGTTACCCACAGGGCCACCAGCAAACATGGAGTTGGACAGTGTGGGGCCAAACACCATCAGCACCTTGTCCTGAAACACCAGTTTCTTGACGACGTTGATGGCTTCTTCTTTCTTGCCCTGCTCGTCTTCAATCACGAGCTGAATCTTTTCGCCATTCACACCACCCTTGGCGTTGATTTCATCAGCGGCCAGTTGGAAGCCATTGCGGATAGCAACGCCGTATTGGGCGGCACCGCCGGACAGGGCTTCGGCAACACCCAGTTTGATTTCGACGGCCTGGGCCATGCTGGCGCATGCCAAAGAAACTGTTAGAGCGAGGGAGCGTGTAATGAAGCGCATGTGTTCTCCGTTTTGGTGTGGAATTAAAGAGTCGGCTTAGGTTGGCGCTTGGGCATGGGTCGCTGTCGAATTTACGGGGCAACCCATGCCGCTGGCTTGTCAGACATGCCAATTATTCTAGTCTAGTGCCTCTCACGGGCGGATCTACTACGTATCGCTACGTATTACCAACCTCGGCTAAGCTGCCCGCATGCATTTCCCCGCAACCTCCCTTTTGATTCGCCTCAACAAACCCTATGGAGTGCTCAGCCAGTTCACACCGGAAGGACGCTGGCAGGGGCTCAAGGATTTCATCGATATCCCAGATGTCTATGTCGCAGGACGGCTCGATGCAGATAGCGAAGGCCTGCTGCTGCTGACGAACGACGGGAAGTTGCAGGCCCGCATTGCCGACCCCCGCTTCAAGATGGAGAAAACGTATTGGGCACAGGTTGAGGGAGTGCCGGACGAGGCTGCGCTCGAGGCCTTGCGCAATGGTGTGCAACTCAATGACGGCATCACCCTGCCAGCCCGTGCCCGCGTGATGGACCTGCCGCCTGCGGTGTGGGAGCGCGAGCCGCCCATTCGCGTGCGCCAGAACAAGCCGACAGCCTGGCTTGAGCTGATCATCCGTGAAGGCCGCAACCGCCAGGTGCGCCGTATGACGGCGGCCGTGGGTCACCCCACGCTGCGCCTGATTCGTGCGGCGATTGGCCCCTTCGCGCTGGATGACCTGGCGTCGGGAAGCTGGCAAAAACAATTGCCTATTGCGTCGGACGTGCCCGCTTGATCAGCTTGCCGTGCGGCATGGTGGACAGGCGGCTAAACATGCTGCGGCAGTAGCCTTTGATGGCCAGGCATTTGTTGATCTCGTCCACAGGCAGCGGGCCTGACACGACCACGATATCTTCGGCGCTGTCCCAGGCACCTGCGGCGCGCAGGCGGCGCCGCGTGTTGGTCGCCCAGGAGTGAATGCGCAGCGGGCTGCCATGTTCATGCAGCGCGCCTGTGCTTCGGTCAAATGCGATGGCCACTGCTTCCGTCTTCAGACGCAGGCGGTGCTCGCCGGTGACCTTGCTGGCCGGTGTGCTCAGGTCATACAAATGGTAGTTGCCCTCTTTGAGCTGGTATTGCAAATCCATGGAATCTCCTCGTTGAGAAGATTTTGATTTGCATCGCGCTGAACTAAAGCTTGATCAGGGTTAGAAACAGGGGCCATTTATCCAATTCACTCCAAGAACGATGGCGTTGGCGATGTCCGGTCTTTGCTGCCGTCCTTTCCATGCGCAAAGGCCCGTACAACCGACTACGTAATCACACACATGCTGCAGCGGCAAGCCTCCACTACGATGGCCATGGTTACAAAACATTCAAGAGACCAAAAGGAAGAAAAAATGACATCTCAATTTGATATTCAACAATTTCTCCAAAGGCAGGGACTGTACAAAGTCGCCAAATGGGCATTCATTTTTGTGCTGGTTCTTGTGGGCTGGTCGGTGCTCTCGCCATTTGCCTTGGTGCCCGCCGGCAGCCGGGGCGTAATGACCACCTTTGGCAAGCCCTCAGAGGATACGTTTACCGAGGGAATTCACTTTCGTATTCCATTGGTTCAAAAAATGCATTTGATGGACGTGCGCATTTTGAAGAATGAAGGCGAAGGGGATGCTGCGTCCATGGACCTGCAACAGGTGCGTGCGAAGGTTGCCGTCAACTTTCACTTGGATCCATTGGTTGCGGCCAAAGCATTCAAGGAAATCGGGCAAAGCACCGAGGAAATTGCCCTCAATATTCTGGACCCGGCACGACCTGAAGCGGTCAAAGCGGTGACGGCCCAGTTTACGGCCGAGCAACTCATTACCAGGCGCACGGAGGTGCGCGACAAGATCGCTGGGCTGTTGCGTGAAAAGCTGAGCCGCCACGGAATCATTCTTGATGAATTTGCCATCATCAACTTCTCATTCTCACCATCGTTCACGGCCGCCATCGAGGCCAAAGTCAATGCCGAACAGGAAAAACTCAAGGCGGAGCGCGACCTGATGCGCATCCGGGTGGAGGCCGAGCAAAAGGTAACGTCTGCGAAGGCCGAGGCCGAGTCCCTTCGTCTCCAGCGCCAGGAAGTTACTGCCGATGTGCTGGCACTGCGCACCATTGAAAAGTGGGATGGCCATTTGCCCCAAGTCACCGGCGGAACAACTCCGATGCTGGATATTTCGAGGCTTACCAGCGCAAAAAAGTGAATCGCAGCAAATGACGCTTGATGAATGGGCGCCCTATCTCGGCAAGCCTTGATCTCGCTCAGCATCTGGTTGCAAGCGGCCTAGCACTTGTTCAGCCGCTACCGGGACGCCAGCGAGGTATCCATATTGCGGGGAGTCGTTCACCGGAGAAAGCATGAGCTTGCCGCTTTCAATGTGACCAATAAAGCTCAAGTTGAAGGCAGGAATGCGCACCTGAAATATATTTTCAGGCTGCACATTGATCCGCTTCGCAACGCGCTCCCTGTTTCCTGCCACGTTGGCTGCCTGTTTTGGAGCGCCAAAGGAAACCGCCTGCCACTGGCCGTTCTGCTTCTTCACGGTGATAGACGATTGAACGGAACCCGCCACATGGACGGGATATATAACCAAGCCCGTTGGGCGCAAAAGACTGAGCGGATCCATATTTGCTTGCCATGTGCGAAGGGTGTCCAGGCCAATAATAAAGTCGCTCAGCGGCAAAGAAAGCTCGGCGCGTTTGGCATCGCCCGGACTCGCAAAGCCGAGTGCAGCACTGTCTTTGCTGGCGAGTTCAACCAGCGTTGCAAGAGAGGCCTGGGCTATGGATTTGCTATCCCGCGCCTCTGCAGAGAGGTCGGCGCCTGCCGGTGCCTGAGCGAGGACCATGA
>CANFNO010000252.1 GCA_947447845.1 Burkholderiales bacterium
GGCCGCACGCATGGCCGGACGCCCATTGCAAGCGCTGGAAGTGGCACGGTTGCTGACCAAGCATCGGGCATTTTCAGAACTGGCCGGCCGGAGCATTGCGCGTGGCTTGGCGATTGAACTGATTGGCGGCTCGCATGACCCGGTGCAGTTGCAGCGCACTTGGGATAGCCTGGAACCCGCTGAGCGTGAAATGCCCGATGTGGCCATGCAAGCGGCGCAACGTTTGCTGCAACAGGGCGGCGATGCCTTGGTTGCGCAACACTGGTTGCTGCCGGTCTGGACGGCGTGTGTGGAGCGGGGCGATGCTTTGAACGCGGGTCAGAGGGTGCGCCTGGTGCGTATTCTGGAGACCTGCTTTGGTGCCGACGGACAGGCGCCTGATGCGCAATGGCTGGCGCGTATCGAGGCCGCGCAGATGGCCAATCCTCGGGATGCCGCATTGCAATATCTGGCGGGAATTGTTTGCATGCGCCTGCGCCTGTGGGGCAAGGCGCAGCAAATGCTCAAGCAGTCGCTGGCGCTGTTGCAGGACCACGGGCTCAAGCGCGACGCCTGGCGCGCGCTGGGCCAAATGGCAGAGCAACGACAGGATGCCGCCGGTGCCACAGAGGCTTATCGCCAGGCCTTGAAAGAATCCGCTCAGCCTTGAGCTAGCGCACAAAGGCAGTATCTGTACCGGTGACGTGGCCCGTTTTCAGGGCTATTATGTGTTTATGGGAACACTGATCCAACACCTGATAAAGCTGACTGACCACCGCGAGCGGGACCTTCTGGAGCTCACGCTGTCCAAGGCGTTGATCGACCTTTTGCCCCTCCAGAGTGTGGTGATTGCCATAGTGCTGAGTGAGGAAGGTGTGGGTCGCTGGATGCCAGTTACCAAACTGGATGCGCGGGGTGGAGGCAGCGTGACCGACCCGTTGCGGGTTGAGTTCGATTCCCTGCCCAAATTGGATGACGAAAAGGACCGCGTGCGCTGCATTCGGACACACCAACGTGTCGAGGTGGCTTTGGCGGGCGATGCGGGGCCGCGCATTACCTACATTCCTTTGTTCGAGAGTTCGCATACCGATGACGAGGGCGTGCTAGAAATTCACTCGCCTAAAGGATTGACTGAGAGCGAGTTGGAAACCATTGGTTTGCTGCACCACGTGTTTCGCAACATGTACCACCTGCTGGCCTATAGCGACCGGGACGGTTTGACGGGCTTGCTCAATCGCAAATCGCTGGATGACACCTTCTACAACGCGGTGCTGGAAGAACTGGACGAAGGCGCCGACGCCGTAGCCCCGCGCTTGAGTGCAAAAGTCTCTTACTCGCAGGAGCGGCGCCATCGCGTGCCGCCCAACTACTGGCTGGGCACCGTCAGCGTGGATCACTTTGGCGCGATTGGCGAGAAGAGTGGCCACCTGATCGCTGAAGAAGTGTTGCTTCTGGTGGCGCGCATTTTGAATAACACCTTCCGCACCTACGACCGCATTTACCGTTTGGGCGGTGAGCAGTTTGCAGTGTTGATGCATTGCCCGGAAGAGGCTTTGGTGCTGGCTGCGTTTGAACGCTTTCGCGCCAATATGGATAAGTTCAACTTCCCGCAGGTGGGGCACGTAACCGCCTGTGGAGGTTTTACGCGTGTTACCGCGGATGACTCGCCCAGCACAACTTTGGAGCGCGCCGAGCGTGCGGTCGACTATGGCCAGCAACACGACGGCAACAAGGTCTTCAGCTACGGTGAACTGGTGCGCGATGGCCGCCTGGGCGACCTGGTGAACGTCGGCGACGTGGACTTGTTTTAGCCGCCTGACAGCGAGCGCGCAATCGAGCGCTTGAACGGTATCAGCTTGTCACTCACCCGCAATATCAGTTGCCGTGCCAGTTTGGCAGGGCCTGAGTCACGGGTATAGATTTCAATAATCAGGCGCGTCATCCAGAACAGAGGCAGGGTCGCGCGCTTTTGGTTTGCCTCAAAGCGTTGCAGCAGGCTGGTGCTGCCGATGTCGGCCTGGGTATGCAGGGCTGTGGCGATCTCTTGCGTCAGGGCTTCCACACTCAGCAGACCGAAGTTAAAGCCATGCGCGGTGACTGGATGCATGCCCACGGCCGCATCGCCGACCGTTGCAAAACGCTGCGCCACCAGGCGCTGCGGGAACACGGCCACCAGCGGATAGTTATGGCGCGTGCTGACCAACTGCATGGTCCCCAGACGGTTGGCAAAACGCTCTGTCACGGCGGCATTGAAGGCAGCGGTTTCCATTTGCATCAACGCTTCGATCTCGCGACTCGGCAAGGTGATGACGGCCGAGGCCCGGTGCGCACCGGTCACCGGATGCGGGTTCATGGGTAGCAGGGCCAGCGTCTGGCCGTAGCCAAACCATTCCCAGGCAGCGAAGTCATGCGGCTTCTCGAAGGTCATGGCGCAGACCAGCATGTTTTTTCCGAAATCGTGCATGTGGGCGGCTATGCCCATCATGCGCCGCGTCGTGGAGAAGCGGCTGTCGGCGGCCACCACCAGTTTGGCCGATAGAGTTTTGCCAGAGGCCAGGGTGACGCTGCCAACCTGTGCGTCGGTCTGCACAGCTGTGACCTTTTCACCGGGCATGAGCGTGATGTCCGCGTTGGCTGCAATCGCCAGTTGCACGCCTTCCCAAGCGGCCTGACGAATCAAATGGTTGGATACCAGCCAGCCCAATTCGCTTTTCCCGCCGAGTTCATGGCCAATCATCATGGAAAAGCTGGAGGGCCCGTCGATCACCTTGGCGTTCACCAGCGGGGCGATATCGGCACTGGGAATCAAATCCCACAATCCCATCTCCTGCATCAGTTTGGCCGAATGCTGGGTGAGGGCGATCTCGCGCCCGTCAAACTGTGGCGCCTCCAGTTGATCCTGGTTCTGTTGCTCCAGCACGATGACTTTGAGCTGGCGGCCGCTCAAGCGTTTGGCCAGGCACAGGCCGGCCGGGCCCGCGCCCACGATGATGATGTCTGCGTCCATTGAAGGTTTCTTTCCTGAAGCAGCGAGGCTAGCCAATTCCTGCGACACGACTTTGCTCTTGGTCAATTGCGTTGCAAACAGCAGGCGCTATCATGCAGATGTGGCCCGCTTATTCATCCTGTTCCTGATCGCTTTGCTGCCCCTGCGCGGGTGGACGGCAGAGCGCATGGTCTTTGCCATGGACACAAGTCCAGTGGCGGTGTGGTCGCAGGGTGGGGATGCCGCCATGTCTGAAGATTGCGCCTTGCACATGGGAACGGATATGGGCACCGCGCACCATGAATCAGCGGCCGGCCACGGTGCGGACCACAAAGGTTGCGAGTCTTGCCAGTTGTGCATGCCGCTAGTGGCCATTGATGCGGACGTTGCGTTGGCGGTATCCACCCTGCCAGAGACCGTGCCCGTTCCCCGCATTGGTAACTTTGTCAGCGCCGACCCGGCGCGCGACGTCAAGCCCCCTATTTCCTGACACCCACGCCCTAGGTGCGTCCGCAATTTGCGGTTGCGTGGTCTGAGCCGCACTGGCTCGTCTTGTCAGGAGAAATTTATGAAACGCTGGATAGTGTCTTTGGCGCTGGTTTGCGCCGTATCCGCATGGGCCGCACCGGAGTGGGTACGCGGTGAAATCACCAAACTCAATGCCGAAAAGGCGCAGGTCACACTCAAACATGAGGCGATCAAGAGCGCGGGCATGGATGCGATGACCATGCCCTACAAAGTCAAGAATGCGGCACTGCTCAAAGGTTTCAAGCCCGGCGATACGGTGCGCTTCAGGGCAGAAATGCAGGGCGACCAGATGTTGGTTGAGCAAATGGAGCACGCCAAATGAAACGCCTGCTTGCACTGGCTCTGGCCTTGGAACTGGCAATGGGCTCCGCGGCAGCTTTTGCGCAGAGTTCAGTCCAGGGGGTGGTTCCTGGTTCTGATGTGGAGTCGTTGCTGGCCGTGGCCCGGGCCAACAATTCGGAACTGGCTGGCATGCGCCATGAAGCGCTCGCGGCCCAGCAGCGCATTGAGCAGGCCGATGCGCTGCCGGACCCGCGCTTCAAGCTCGAGTTACAGGACGTCACCAAAATGGGCGCCCAGAACCCCACCCTGTGGCCCGGCGACGTGGGCAGCACCCGCTACACCTTCACCCAGGAGTTGCCCTGGTTTGGCACGCGTGCCCTCAAGCGCGAGCAAGCTGAGGCGGTGGCTCAGGGGGCACAAACGCAGGTGCAAGCCGTGTGGGCCGATGTGGCCTCTCGCATCAAGCTCGGTTATGCACAGCTGTATTTCCTGCAACGCAACCACCAACTTAACCTGGAGGTACTGGGACTGATGCAGCGCCTGGAGCAGATTGCGCGTGCGCGCTATGCCGGTGGACTGGCGCCGCAGCAAGACGTGATCCGGGCGCAGACCGAGCAGACCGCCATGCGTGGCGAGTTGATTGCGCTGGAAACCGATCTGCACCACGGTCGTGCCCGCATGAATGCGCTGTTGGCGCGGCCCATTCATGCCGAACTGGCCGAACCGCAGTCCCTACGGCCGTTGCCCGCAGCGGGTACGCTGGACTTTGACGCACTGGAACAGCGTGCGCGCCAACACAACCCGCAACTGGCGTCTGAAGAGGCACGGCTGAAAGCCGCTGACAAGGGGCAGGAGTTGGCATTAAAGGGTCGCTACCCCACACTGACCCTGGGCATCGCGCCGACCCAGTTTCAGAACGATTTCAAAGCCTGGGATTTGATGCTGGAAATGAATATTCCGCTGCAGCAGGGTACCCGACGTGCGCAGGAGCGCGAGGCGTTGGCCATGCGCGATGCAGCGCGGGCGCGTCGGGATGCCGCTGCCACGCTACTGCTGGCGGATCTGTCTGAAAACGTGGATGCGCTGGAGAGTGCGCAGGATACCGAGGCGCTGGTTTCCAACAGCCTGTTGCCACAAGCCGAACTTAGCCTGCAGTCCGCTCTGGCGGGCTATGAAGCCGGCAAGGTGGACTTTGCCTCGGTGCTGGACGCGCAGCGCCAGATTCGCCAAGCCAAGCTGTCCCGTATCAAAGCCCAGGCCGAAGGCCAGGCCCGTCTGGCGCAAATCGAACGCCTGTTAGGAGAAGAGCAATGAGCAAGAGTTTGTCCGTCGCCATTGGCGTTTTGGTTGTTGCCGGAGTCGCTGGCTTTGCAGGCAACTGGTGGGGTGCACGCCATGCAACTGGCACATCCGCAAGCAGTGGCATGGAAGCCGCACCGGCAACCAGTGCTCCCGCGATGCCCAAGGAGCGAAAGCTGCGCTTCTACCGCAA
>CANFNO010000253.1 GCA_947447845.1 Burkholderiales bacterium
TTACCAATTAATGCCGCGCGCAACTTCGAATTCTGGCTGGGGAGCGACGGCATTTCACCGGCGAGTTTCACCTCCATGGTCCAGCGCACCACGGCACGCAACTTATCGACCGGTGAGGCGTCTGCAGGCAAGGTCGCTATGAAGTCTTGGGCCCGGCGCATCACACTGACCATGGCGGCGGCAGCCAGGTCTTCTTTGCTGGGAAAGTGCTTGTAAAGGCTGGCCTTGGCAATTCCGACAGAGGCGGCCACCTCATCCACGGTCATTGCTTCAAAGCCTTTTTCCGCCAAGAGCAGGTTCACGGTGCGGATGATTGCGTCCTCACGCGCTTGTAGCATCTGCTCTTTAAAGGACACCTTGACGACATTGCTGGATTTCATGGCGGCAGTTTAGCCGTCCACGTCACTTTACGGATTGTGGGGTTATTTTGTGACTCGTTGGTTTTGCTTGCGCTTTCAAGGCTTGGGCAGCACCTTGCGCCAGCGCCTGGGTCAAGCGGTCAATCACATCTGAATCCAGATTCCAACAGTGCCAATACAGACTGACCGGGAGGCTGAAATCAGGGGTCAAATTCACCAATTCTCCCGAAGCGATCTGGTCTTTCACCAACAAATGTGGCACCACACTGGCGCCCCAACCCGCCTGCACTGCATGCACCTGGCCCTCCGAACTAGGCACGAAGCGCTGGCTTAAGGAGACGCGTCGCAAACCCAAGGCGCGGCCAACAAAGTCTGCCTGCAAATCGTCCTTGCGGTTGAAGGCAATAAAAGGCATTTGCCGGAAATTGTGCGGGGTGAGGCCCTGCGGGCAAATGGCTGTGGCAAAAGACTTGCTGGCCACCGCGACATATTGCATGTCTCCCAGCGGCAGCACCTTGCAGCCCCTCAACGCCAACTTGAGGGTGGTGACGCAGCCCAATACCTGACCTTCACGCAGCCACTCGTGGGTGAAGTCCTGGTCGTCCGTGATGATTTCCAGCGGCAACCCAGCGTTAACCAGCGGGCTGAGTGCTGGCAGGGCCCAGGTAGCGATGCTGTCGGCGTTGATGGCAATCGAGATGCGCTCCTCCTCGCGCTGGGTCTTGGCACCTGGGGTCAGGTCCTGCAAATCGGTCTCCAGATCGGAGCGCAACAGGCGCAATTGAACCGCGTGTTTGATCAGCAGACGCCCTGCGGTCGTGGGTCTAATCGGGCGGCTGCGCACCAACAACACCGTGCCGACCTGGGCTTCGAGCGAGCGCAGGCGCTGCGAGACGGCGGATTGGGTAACAGAGAGCCGCACCGCGGCTCGCTCAAAGCCACCCTCCTCCACGATGGCGGCCAGACATTCCAGGGCATCAGCATCAAAGGTTCGCATGGCCCTCATTATTAACGGCGCTAATGCTTTTGCAATCTTTAACGCCAGTCATTCTTGATTTCGGTCATTTACACGACACTCCACGGATGAAAATTATTGTTTTAGGCGCGGGCATCATGGGCGTGAGCACCGCATGGCATTTGGCTGAACGAGGGCACGAGGTCACCGTGGTCGACCGCCAGCCCCAGGCTGCCATGGAAACCAGCTTTGCCAATGCGGCACAAATTTCGGTGAGCTACTGCGAGCCCTGGGCCAACAAGGAGGCACCCTGGAAGGCGCTGAAATGGATGTTCAGCAAGGAAGCGCCTTTGCTGTTCCGCCCGCAAATGCCCCTGGGCAAAGGTTGGCATCAGTACCGCTGGGGTCTGGAGTTTTTGGCCAACTGCAACGACGACGCCTTTGAGCGCAATGTGCAGCAACTCGTCGCGCTGGGCTCTTACAGCCACAGCGCGCTAAAAGACATCGTGACAGCCACGGGCATCGAATACAACCGGCTGGAAAAAGGCATTGCCCACTTTTACGTGGACCAGAAGTCCTTTGATGCCGCCGCCGGTGCCGCAGCGCTAATGGCCAAGTATGGCGTTCAGCGCCGCGTTGTGAGCCGGGACGAACTGCTAAAGATTGAACCCGCCTTCAAACAATACGCAGACCACATCGTGGGCGGCACCTACACCCCCAGCGACGAAAGCGGGGACGCGCGCGAGTTCACCCAGCAACTCGCGCTGCGCTGTGCCGAACGTGGCGTCCAATTTTTGTGGAACCACGACGTGCTGGCGCTCAATCAATTGGCGGGCGCGCTGGACTCGGTCAGCGTGCAAGACCGCACCAGCGGCAAGGTGAGCGCCCTGCGCGGCGACCAGTTTGTGCTGTCCATGGGTTCGTACACGGCGCCGCTGCTGCGCAGTGTCGGCGTGAATTTGCCGATTTACCCCGGCAAGGGCTATAGCGCCACCTTCAAGATCCTGAAACCCGAACTGGCACCCCAGGTCAGCTTCATCGATGACTCGGTAAAGTGCGCCATGAGCCGCCTGGGCGACACGCTGCGCATTGCCGGAACGATTGAAGTCGGCGGCTACGACACCGGCTTGGACAGCAGCCTGTCCCGTGCGCGCTGCCACATGCTGGCGCGCCGTGTCGAGACCGTGTTCCCCGGCGTCTGCGACACACGACTGGAAACCGAGGGCGGCAATCCGCAATTCTGGACCGGCCTGCGCCCCGCCACGCCCACCAACATCCCGTACATCGGCAAGAGCAAGGTGCAAAAGCTTTGGGTGAACGCCGGGCACGGCACGCTAGGCTGGACGCATGGTGCAGGTTCTGGCAAGGCGGTCGCAGAGTTGATTAGCGGCAGCAAGCCGGATATGAACTTCAAGTTTTACGGCTACTGATACCCGGCTCGGACCGGTCATCAGTTTGATGGCCTGTCATCCTGCTTCTTTGGCATGCGCCTGCTCCAGACAAGTCTGAAACGCCCGCGTCGCCCGTGACGGTTGCGGCGAGTGCCGGACGATTCCGAAGAAATCGCATTCGTAGTGAAACAACTCCGGCCGCACTGCGCGCATCTGACCGGCGGCTACAAAGCTTTGCGCGTAGTGAATCGGCAAGAAACCCAAAAACTTGCCAGACAGGATCAGCGTGGCAATCGACTCCTGATCGAAGCCGGTGGCGCTGCGCGTCATCCGCTGAGCTTGGCTGATTTCCATGTTCGGTGAGTGGTAGCCCAGGCCAGCAAAAGCGTGTTTGCGCAGGCTGTCCCAATCCAATTCCGGCGCGTGATCAGCAAACAGCGCGTGACCGGCGCCACAGTACAAAAGCATCGCTTCGTCAAACAAGCGCGTGTACTCCAGCGTGTCGGAACTGCGGTGGCCGGGAATGATGCCAATCTGGAACTGGCCGTCCAGCACACCGCGCTCGATGCCGTTTAGCGTGGACACATGCAGGTTCAGGCTCACATCCGGCGCCTGCTCGGTAAACAGTGCAATGGCCTGTGCGATGCGGCAAGCCGGGTTGCTGGCGGTCTTGTCAAAAACAGCCACTTGCAATTGCCCGCCCATGCGCTGATGAATCTCGTCAACACCACTGCGAAAGGCCTCCGTAGCCGACAGCAGTTGCGCCGATTGGGCATAGATCTGCTCGCCCTCTGCCGTCAGCGCAAAACCGGCGCGACCACGGCGGCACAGCGTCAAGCCGAGGCGCGTTTCCAGGTCTTTGATGTGGCGGCTGACCGTGGAAGTTCCGATGTTCAGTTCCAGTTCCGCCGCCGCCATGCCACCGCAATCCACCACGGTGCGAAATACCCGCAACAGACGCAAATCCATATCGCTGATTTGCCCTAAGGCGGCGCGGCTCTTTGGTTTCATAAATTGCTAACTGAATAGTGATAACTCTCACTATATCGAAGTATCCAGACATCGCACAATCGCCCTTTCGCCCACTGTTTCGCCATCTGTCCCACACAGGAGACCGCCATGAACCTCAACGACAAATCCGCTGTCAGCAGCACCGAACCCGTCATCAGCACCACGCCCTATCCGGCGGGCCCTGGTTTCCTGGAAGCGCACTGGATGCCCTACACCGGCAACCGCAACTTCAAGGCGAATCCGCACATGATGGTCAGCGCCAAGGGCGCTTACTACACGGACTCCAACGGTCGGAAAGTTTTTGACGGACTTTCCGGCCTGTGGACCTGCGGCCTGGGCCACAGCCGCACGGAGATCGCCGAAGCCATTGGCCGCCAAGCTGCAACCATGGATTACTCGCCTGCCTTCCAGTACGGCCACCCGCTGTCGTTTGCACTGGCAAACAAGATAGTTGAGTTGATGCCCCAGGGCCTGGACCATGTGTTCTTCACAGGCTCAGGCTCCGAGTCGGCCGACACCTCGCTGAAGATGGCACGTGCCTACTGGCGCGCCAAAGGCCAGGGCACCAAGACGCGCCTGATCGGCCGCGAAAAGGGCTACCACGGCGTGAACTTCGGCGGCATCTCAGTGGGCGGCATTGGTGCCAACCGCAAGATGTTTGGCCAGGGCGTCGAGGCCGACCACCTGCCCCACACCCAACTGGCCAGCAATGTGTTTTCGCGCGGCATGCCCAAGAATGGCGCCGAACTGGCCGATGAACTGCTGCGCGTAATTGCCTTGCACGACGCCAGCAACATCGCCGCCGTCATCGTAGAGCCCATGTCCGGCTCCGGCGGCGTGGTGGTGCCACCCGTGGGCTATTTGCAGCGCCTGCGCGAGATCTGCACGGCCAACAACATCCTGCTGATATTTGATGAAGTGATCACAGCCTTTGGCCGCATGGGTGCCTACACAGGTTCCGCCGCTTTCGGCGTGACACCCGACATCCTGAACTTTGCCAAGCAGTCCACCAACGGCGCGCAACCTCTAGGCGGCGTAGTGGCCAAGAAGGAAATCTACGACACCTTCATGGCCGCCGGTGGCCCCGATTACCTGCTGGAATTTGCCCACGGCTACACCTACTCGGCCCATCCGGTGGCTTGCGCCGCCGGTATCGCCGCCCTGGACCTGCTGGTGAAGGAAAACATGGTCGAGCGCGTGACCAAGCTGGCCCCGTATTTCGAGAACGCTGTGCACAGCCTCAAAGGTGCCAAGCACGTCACCGACATCCGCAACTGTGGTCTGGCCGCCGGCTTCTCCATTAATGCCGTCCCCGGTGAGCCTGCCAAGCGCCCGTTCCAGATTGCCGAGAAGTGCCTGGAGAAGGGCTTTTACGTGCGCTACGGCGGCGACACCATCCAGTTGGCTCCGCCCTTCATCACCACCGAGGCCGAGATCGACAGCCTGATCAACGCTCTGGGCGAGGCGATGAACGCCACGGATTAAGCCGCTGCACAGGTCCCAGCAACGCCCATGCATATCGCCATCCTGACCTTTGATGGATTCAATGAA
>CANFNO010000254.1 GCA_947447845.1 Burkholderiales bacterium
CCATTGATTTTTACGCCCTTGAAGCCGGACTTCTCGGTGTCGTCATCGGCCAGGTCCAACCTTTGCTCAATGCGATTTACTTGTTGACCCAGCGCCGTAGTGTCGGGCTGAGCACTCATAGCTTCCACCTTTTGCGTCAGCACTTGCAATTGAGCCTTCAGTGCCTCGATCTCTTTCTTTAGGTCCGCGGATGACTGCGCATGGGCACTCATCATGGGTAGAACGCTGGCCAAGGCAACCACTATCAGTTTTCGTTGAAAGCTCATTTTTCACTCCTGTTTTGAACTCGACATTTATATATAAAAACAACCCACACTAATCCAAACTAATCCACTTTGCGGTAGGCAGCAGCCATTTCTGCAGCGCGCCGCTTCTCGGCACGCGACATCATGATGCTGGCAGCGAATACGCCAATACTTACCACCGCCACCGTCAAGGTAGCCACGGTATTCACACTCGGGCTCAAGCCCAGCCGCGCACGGCTGAAAATGGTGATCGGCATCGTGGTGGAACCTGGCCCGTTCAGAAAGGCAGAGATCACCACGTCATCCAAGGACAGCGTGAAGGTCAGCAACCAGGCAGAGGCAATAGCTTGCGAAATCAGCGGCAAGGTAACCAGGAAGAACACCTGCAGAGGCCGGGCTCCCAGGTCCTGTGCCGCCTCTTCCAGCGACGGACTCATCTCTTGAAGACGCGACAGCACAATGACGGTTGCATAGGCCATACCGAGCAAGGTATGACCCAGCCAAATGGTGGCAAAACCGCGCTCAGGGAAACCGAACATGCGTTGCACCGACACCAGCATCAGCAGCAATGACAGACCAATAATCACTTCCGGCATAACCAGCGGTGAGTTCACCATGCCAGCAAACAGCGTACGACCGGGGAAGCGCTTAAATCGGTGCAAAGTCAAAGCAGCCAGCGTGCCCAGAATCACGGACGAACAGCCGGTGGAAAAAGCCACGCGCAACGACAGCTTGAAGCCGTCAATGATTTCGCGGTCTTCCGCCAGAGCGGCATACCAGCGCAATGACAGGCCGCCCCAATTGGTCACCATGGGGCTGGCGTTAAAGCTGAACACAATCAGCGTGAGGATCGGCAGGTAGAGGAATACAAACACCCCTACCATCCACGTATTGGAGGTCAGGCGACCGGCATTGAATTTCATGCGCGACCTCCCGTGCTTTCAGCCTGGTACTTGTTGAACATGGCCAGCGGAATAATGATCAGACCGACCATCACCACCGCTACGCTGGCAGCCATGGGCCAGTCGTTGTTGCTGAAGAACTCGTCCCAAAGCACGTGTCCAATCATCAGAGTCTCGGGGCCACCCAGCAAATCGGGAATCACAAACTCACCGACGCAAGGGATGAACACCAGCATGGAGCCTGCAATGATGCCGCTCTTGGATAGCGGGACCGTAATGCGCCAAAAAGCCTGCCAGGGGGTAGCTCCCAGATCCAGGGCCGCTTCGAGCAGTCTCAAATCCATCTTCACCAGGTTGGCATACAGTGGCAATATCATGAAGGGCACATAGGTGTAGACCATGCCGAGCACCAAAGAGAACGGCGTGTTCATCATCTTGACCGGCTCGGAGATCAGACCCAGCGCAATAGCCGCGTTATTGAACACACCGGAGTCTGCAAGCAACATCTTCCAGGCATAGACCCGCAACAAAAAGGAAGTCCAGAACGGCAGCATCACCAGCATCAGCAAGGCTGGCCTGCGGTCCGCCGGGCTGCGCGCCAGGAAGTAGGCAAACGGATAAGCAATCGCCAAGCAGATCAGGGTAGTAATGCCGGCAATCTTCAGCGAGCTGAAGTAGGCGTTGAAGTACAGCGAATCCTGCGTCAGGCTGATGTAGTTGCCAAATTTCAGTGTCAGAACAATGACGTCATCACGCAGGGTGAAAACGTCCTTGAAGAACACAGTGTCCATCTCGGACAGGCTGATCTTGAACACCACCAAAAATGGCAGCATAAACACCAGCAATAAAAAAAGCATCGGTATGGCGATGACGACATTGCGTCCCCACGCCCCCGTGAATTTGCTGTGCAGCGAATGCGATGTGAGTGCAGCGGTTGCCATGGCGCTTACTGGGTCAAGACCACGACATCACTGCCACACCACCAGACGTACACCTTGTCACCCCAGGTCAGCTGTATCTCGCCGTGGCGCGCAGCGTTGGTGTGTGTAACCTTGACGATCACGTTGTTGTCCAGCTTGACGTGATAGGTTGTCAAGCTGCCGAGGTAAGCCAGATCGTCGATCACGCCTTGCACAATGTTGTAGCCGACTTCGGCTAGTGATTCGCGCTCGCTGTCGGCCGGCAAGTTGGCCTGTATGGACATTTTTTCCGGACGAATGGCAATGCTCACGGGCATGCCTTCGGTTCCGGTAATACCGTGGCTCACGTAGTGCTTGCATTCGGGTGAGGAGACAATCACATGGTCGGGTGCATCGGCTTCCACTGCACCCTTGAAAATATTTACGCTGCCAATGAAGTCGGCAACAAACAGGCAATTTGGCGTCTCGTAAATATCGGCAGGTGCGCCGATCTGCAAAATCTTGCCTTCACTCATGACGCCAATGCGCGTGGCCATGGTCATGGCCTCTTCCTGATCGTGCGTCACCATCACGCAGGTCACACCGACCTGCTCAATGATGTCGACCAACTCCAGCTGTGTGCGCTGGCGCAGTTTGGCGTCCAGCGCGCCTAGTGGTTCGTCCAGCAGCAATAGCTTGGGGCGTTTGGCCAGGCTGCGCGCAAGTGCCACACGCTGTTGCTGTCCGCCAGAGAGTTGGTGCGGTTTGCGTTTGGCATATTGCTTGAGTTGCACCAGTTCGAGCATCTGTCCTACCCGCTCTGCAATCTGATCCTTGGGCATGCCATCGCGCTGCAAACCAAATGCGATGTTGTCCCACACTGTGAGGTGAGGAAACAGCGCATAGCTTTGGAACATCATGTTGATGGGACGCTCGTAGGGTGCGAGCCCCACGATGTCCTGACCGGCCAGCAATATCTGCCCGGAGGTCGGGCTTTCAAAACCGGCCAGCATGCGTAACAAGGTGGACTTGCCGCAACCAGAAGAACCCAGCAAGGCAAAAATTTCACCTTGCTGAATATCCAGCGTGACTTCATCCACTGCAAACACATCGTCAAATTTCTTGACGATGCGGTTGATTTGCAAGAATGGCTTCCCGCCGGTCTTTGCCGGGCTAGGGGTGTTGTTCGAAGTGGTCGCCACAGATGCTTCCTTGGTAGTTTTCTTAAATCAGAGGGTTCAGATTACAGGCCTGTCTTGAACGCGGTATGCGCCCGGCTTTCCAAGCGGCGGATGTCGTTGGTCAATGCCTTTGGAGGAATCATGGTCGCCATTTCCGCTGCACTGGGATAGCTTGAGGGATTGTTGGCAATATCGGGGTTGATCAACTTCTTGGCAGCCAGGTTCAGGTTCGCGTACTTCACCTTGTTGGTAATCGCCGCTTGCACCTCTGGACGCATGATGTAGTTCATGAACAGGTGCGCATTCTTGGGGTGCGCCGCATCCGCAGGAATCGCCATCATGTCGAAGAAAAGAATTGCACCATCTTTGGGCACAAAGGCCTTGATGTCCTGACCGGTTTTCCCCTCAATGGCGCGTGCGCGGGCAATATTGATATCGCCGTTCCAACCCAACGACAGGCAGATCGAGCCGGTAGCCATGTCGTTGATATAGCCGGAAGAACTAAACAGCGTCACATAGGGACGAACCGACTTCAGCAGTGCCGAAGCTTCCTGGTAGTCACCCGGATTTTTGCTGAAAGGGTCCTTCTTGAGGTAATGCAGGGCAGCAGGCAAGACCTCGCTTCCGGCGTCCAAAGTGGACACACCGCAACTCTTGAGCTTGCTGATGTATTTGGTGTTGAAGAACAGTTCCCAGATATTGTCCGGAATAGGGTCGTTACCCAAAGCTGCTTTGACCTTGGCGGTATTGATACCAATCGTGGTGTAGCCCCAGAGCCAGTTCACCAGGTGTTCATTGCCCGGGTCGATGGTGGCAATCTGGGCTTGCACTGCCGGGTCGTAATTCTTCAGATTGGGCAACAGACTCTTGTCCAGCTTGGCCAGTAGGCCGCCACCTATTTGCAGGGGTGCAAAAGTGGAAGACGGCACCACAATGTCGTACCCGGTTTTGCCAGCCACCAATTTGGCGTGCAGGATTTCATTGTTGTCATAGGTGTCGTAGCGCACCTTGATACCGGTTTCCTTTTCGAAATTGGCAATGGTGTCTTCTGCGATGTAGTCCGACCAGTTGTAGATATTTAAGACCTTGTCTTCGTCGGCCATCGCGGACCCTGCGGCAAAGCTCATCAGACCTGCAACTGCAAGGCCACTAAGGAGTTTGCTAACCAATTTCATGCTGGAAAATTTATTCAATTTAGGCTCCTAGAGATTCATAGAGTTAGAAAAACTGCACCATGGTAATACCGTCCAAACACATTGGGACTACATGCAATCCCTATGCCAGCCAACCATTTTTCTTGACATCGACATAGGTCAAATCCAGGCATTTCACGATCAACGCCATCATTTCGTCGATCTGCGCATGGGTCATGATCAGGGGTGGCGCGATGATCATTCGGTCACCTACGGCGCGCATGATCAATCCGTTGCCAAAACAGTGGCCGCGGCACACCATTCCCACACCCAGGTCGCCGTTAAAGCGTTCCTTGGTCTGCTTGTTTTTGACCAATACCAATCCCGCAGCAAAGCCGCAGGTCTCGGCCACGCCGACCAGCGGATGGCTGCTCAGTTCGGCAAAGCGTTTTGCAAGATACGGGCCAATGTCGTCCTTGACGCGGCCCACCAGGTTTTCGCGCTCCATCAATTCCAGATTGGCCAGGGCCACTGCGCAGGCCACCGGATGGCCGCTGTAGGTGTAGCCGTGGTTGAATTCACCGCCCTGCTCGATAAGCACCTTGGCAACTCGGTTACCCACCATCACGCCACCCAAAGGCACATAGCCGCTGGTCACGCCCTTGGCGAAGGTAACCAAGTCGGGCTTGTAACCAAATTTCTCATAGGCAAACCAATGGCCCAGGCGGCCGAAAGCGCAGATCACCTCGTCGCTAATCAGCAAAATGCCGTACTTGTCGACAATGCGCTGGATCTCGGGCCAGTAGGTAGCGGGCGGAATGATGACGCCACCGGCACCCTGTACCGGCTCGCCAATAAAGGCAGCGACTTTGTCGGCACC
>CANFNO010000255.1 GCA_947447845.1 Burkholderiales bacterium
CCCGAGATGCACAACCGCACGATTGTCGACGCGGCTTTTACCGCCGCAGGCGTTAGGGTGACACCCGCCATAGAAACCAACTCCATCATGACCATGATGCTGAGTGTGACGGCTGGCGATGTATGCAGTGTGCTGCCCGGTGCGCTGGTGGATACGGTTCGGACCTACAAAGATTTGGAAGCCTTGCCGTTAACGGGGCCCGAGGTGAAAACCCGCATAGGCTTTATCTCTCACGCACAGGCCCGTCCCTCGCGCGCTTTGGAAGCGGCCCTGGCACTTGCACAGGATGGCGCCTGGTTACGCCACGCTGCCGCGCACAGCGGTTTGCTTGCGGCGTGACGACCTGAGTTACCCACCGCGCCGACCGGCGGGTGGTTTAAGCCTCTTCTTCTATCGCCTCGGCGCAATACGAACGGATCAGCGCCAGCAACTCATCTTCCGAGTAGGGCTTGCCCAGGTAATGGTCAACGCCCAGTTCCATCGCATGTTCGCGGTGCTTTTCGGCGATGCGCGAGGTGATCATGATCACCGGGAGATCACGCAAATTGGCATCGTTGCGGATATTGCGCACCAGGTCAAAGCCATCCATGCGTGGCATCTCAATGTCTGACAGCACAACGTCCGGCTTTTCCTGCGCCAGCACTTCCAGCGCATGCAGGCCGTCGTTGGCCAGGGCCACGCGGTACCCTTCGCGCTTGAGCAGGCGCTGCGTCACACGTCGCACCGTAATCGAGTCGTCCACCACCAGAACCAATGGCGCCAGCGCAGCAGAGGGCGATGTCGGGGCCGCAGGTGCGGCACCCGAAACCGGCGTGCTCTCCGACGCCATTGCGAGGGCCTTGGCTGCATCGCCATACACCGTGGCCAGAGCGACCGGGTTGTAAATCAACACCACCGCGCCAGAGGCCAGTACGGACATCCCTGCCAGTCCGGGCAAGCGCGCCAATTGCGGCCCCAGATTCTTGACTACGACTTCGCGATTGCCCAGCACTTCATCCACATGCAGGGCCAGTCGCTGACCGGCACTGCGGAACACTACAACCGGCAGATTGCGCGTCGGCAATTCCTGACTCTTTCCGGAGACCTGCAACAGAGCGCCGCCCCAGAAGAAGGGAATGGTTTGTCCGCCGACTTCGTAAACACCCTGCGCATAGCCTTGCTGAACCGACTGCAAGGGCGCGCGCAAAACCGTTTCGATCAGATTCGAGGGCACGCCGATATTCAAGTCACCCAAGCGCAGCATCACGACTTGCGTCACGGCAGTCGTCAGGGGCAACACGAGGCGGAAGGTGGTGCCTTCGCCTACCACCGTCTGGGTATCAATCTTGCCACCCAAGGCGTTCAGCTCAGACAGCACGACGTCCATTCCGATGCCGCGGCCCGAGAGTTCAGTCACTTCGGTTGCCGTCGAAAAACCAGGCGCGAAGAGAAGCTTTGCAGCCGCTTCGTCACTGAGTGTTTCGTCGGGTCCAATCAGTTCGGCGGCAATGGCTTTGGCGCGGATTTTGTCGAGATGCAGGCCGCCACCATCGTCGCCAAAGGACACCGACACGTCATTGCTTTCCTGGTTTACGGTAATGGTGATGTTGCCAACCGGCGGTTTGTTAGCCGCAGCACGCACATCCGCTTCTTCAATGCCGTGGGCCACGGCGTTGCGCAAAATGTGTTCAAAAGAAGGCGTCATGCGGTCCAGCACGCCGCGGTCCATTTCAATACTGCCACCCACAATTTCCAGCTTGACCTGCTTCGCGCTTTCCTTTGCGGCTTGGCGCACCACGCCATACAGGCGCTCGGAAATGCTTTCAAATTCCACCATGCGCGTGCGCAGCAAATCGCGCTGCAGCTCGCGGGCCTGGCGCCCTTGTGCGATCAAGTCGTCCTCGGCACCTTCCAGTGTGCGCTGCAAATTGCGCTGCACCGTGGCCACGTCGTTGACCGATTCGGCCATCATCCGTGTGAGTTCCTGCACGCGGGTAAAGCGGTCAAACTCCAGCGGATCGAAGGCCTGGCCATCGTCCTTGGAGTGCGCCATGCGCGACTGCATTTGTGACTCCGCCTGCACTTCGACCTCACGCAACTGCTGGCGTAAGCGATCCAGATTGCCGCTGAGTTCACCCAGGCCGCTGCGCATCTGCACCACGCGCGAATCCAGGCGGGAACGGCTGATCATCACCTCGCCGGCCTGATTGACCAAACGGTCGAGTAGCAGTGCGCGCACACGCACGGTCTGACCGGACACACTGCGCGCTGCGGCACGGGTGACGCGTGCCACGGTCACGTGTTCCACAACCGGTGCGGCAATCACCACGGCCGCCTTGGGCTTGGTCGCAGCGGGGGTGGCTGATGTCGGCGCGGCTTTGGACTCGGACTTGGGCGCCTGGCTGACGTCCTCGCGTGGAGCCATGTCCAGCGCATCCAGCGTCGCCTGCAAGCCGTCCATTCGCGTCAGCAAGGGCTCCAGTTGGACGGTTTGCAATCCTTCTGAACCCAGGGACTCGATACTGGACTCCATGCGGTGCGACATCTCGCCCAAGCGCATCGCGCCTGCCAGGCGCGCACTGCCCTTTAGGGTGTGCAAAACGCGCAGGGCTTCAGAGCGCGCGCCCAGATTCTCCGGGCGTGCCACCCACTGGCGCAAGGCCGTGCCCAGTGCGGGCATCAATTCCTGGGCCTCTTCCTGGAATATCGGGAACAGGTCAGCGTCCAGATGGTCGATGGCATCGATATCGTGTTCACTCGACTCGACCACCTTGAGCGGTGCGGCAGCCACCGCGAGGGGCTGGTAACTGGTCGCTGGTGTGGCCGGCGCGTCGGCGGGCATGTACGTTTCCAGCGCGGGCTCGGCAAAGTCGCTGGCAATGATGTCCTGCAGGTCTTGCAATACCTGAGGATCGCCTGTCTTGAGGAAACCGGCAGCGAATTGGTGCAGCAAGCGGCGGATATCCTCTGCCGCCGCATTGAATACCATCGCATGCTGGGCGTTGCCTTGACCATGCAGTTTCACATGGTCCAGCGCATGCTCCAGTGCGCGTGCCACTTGCGACAAGGCACCAAACCCGACGGTCGCAGACACACCACCCAGCGAATGGGCCAGTGCGACACTGCTGTCGGCAATCGGTCGGTGCAGTTCCAGAGCCCATTCGCTCAACTCGGTAATCAAACGGCGCGACCATTCGTCGGCCTCGTTCAGGAAGACGTTGTAGAGCGGAATGCTTAGGCGCAAATCGCCAATAACCTTGATTTGCTCGTCAGACTCCTGCGGTTCGACAACAGGGCTGAGTCCGACGGGTGGCTCAGTTGGAGCTTCAGATTCGGCGATTGCTTCAGGTTCCGATTCCAGCGGCGGTTCCGATTCCAGTACCGGTTCTAGTGTCGGTTCAGGTTCTGGTGCAATGTCAAAAGACGACATTGCAACCGGCGTTTCGAGCTCGGCTGGTGCGAATACGGTATCGGCAGCCGGTTCACCCGGCACGTCGCGTTCAAAGGCTGGCTCGGCAGTAACGGTGTCGCTTGCGTCGAGCGGATCGACACTGACACCCAGGTCTGCAAAATCAAATTCTCCCAGATCCAATTCGACCGGGGCTGATTGCTCCGGTACCTCTGGCGCCTGAAATCCTTGTGTTTTATCGAACTGAAATCCCTGTGTCTTGTCGGCCTGGAAAGTCTGCGTTGCCTCGAAGTCCGGGAGCAGTGAATCGACGTCTTCGATAGCAAAAGCAGCAGTGGAGCCCGCTTGGGGCAGGGATTCTGCGATTTGGGTCGCCACAAAATCAGGAAATTCCGCAGCGGGTTCGGGTAGCCATTCGGGCTCCGGCTCAAGCACCGGTTCTGGCTCTGGTTCAAGCACCGGTTCTGGCTCAACCCGGGCATCTGAGGCGTCGACAAGACGGGTGTTTGCAAACTCAGCCACCGCCACTTCGTGAGCATCTTCCAGCACCGGTGTGGCTTCTTCGAGTGCAGCAGGCTCTGCCGAGTCATCGAACGGTGTAAAGGCCGACGGAATCTCCATCTCGCTCAACTCGCCCGGGACATCCAGACGCTCCGTGCGGCCCTCCAGGCGCAGGGCATCCGCAGCCTTGCGGAATGGCTGCGCGCTCCAACCATCGGCATTTTGGTGAGAGATGTCTTCGACCCAACGGCCAAATGCCGACAAGGCGCGACCCGCCAGGCTGATCAAGGCGTCACTCACAGGCTTTTGTTCGGCAAGCCAGGCATTGAGCAATTGTTCGAACGACCATGAGGCTTCACCGAAGTCGTTCAGGCCGACCATCCGGGAACTGCCTTTGAGCGTATGGAAGGCGCGCCGCAAAGTGGTCTGCTCGGCAAGATTGCCTGGCTCCACGGCGAGCGCACGCACCCCAGCCAGGCCGGCGGCCACAACCTCGCGTGCCTCTTCCAGAAAAATGCCCTGTAACTCTTCTTCGTCTTCGTCAATTTGCGCCTCGGGCGCAGCAACCGGCGCGGCGGCCAGTTCGAATCCGGTTGGGTTCAATGCGGCGACCGTGGGCCAAATGGTGTCTGGCGCTGATGCCACGGGAACCTGGTTCACCGGTTCCGAAGGCACGGACAGAGCAGGCTTGGGCGCCACAGGTGCCGCAACCGGCACGGTGATGCGCTGTCGTCCCATCAGGGGCTTGAATTCTTCGGCTTCTTCGTCGTAGACAAATAGCTTCTTGGCCATGGCGCGCTGGTAGCTCAGCATGTCAATCAGCAGACCCAAGGCTCCCAGGCTGTTTCCCAGTCGCTCAAAAATGCCGGTACGGGCCGCTTCAATATCGATTTCGTCAATCAGAAATCGTTCTACGCTGGCTCGCATACGCAAAGTGGCCAGCGAAGGTTGATCCAATCCCAGCACCGAGAACACGCCCCGCATTTGGGCCAGTCGGCTGGGTACGTCGCGTAAAACGGATCTTTCGGCCGGATTGCGGAAAAACTGGTCTAACGCCAACTCCACTTCGCCCAGGCTGGAGCGCAATTCTTCCACCACGCTGCCCATGGTCTGGCGGTCGCTCACGCGCCGGTACAGCTCCTCCATCCAGGCTTCCAGCGGTTCCGGTTCAGAACCCGCACGTACCAGTTCCAGGCGTTGGGCCAGGCGGGCGCAACGGCCAACCATCCGGTCATCGGTGGGGTTCAGATCGTCGTAGGCGGCTTCCAGGTACAGGATGGAGGTGGCTACTTCCATTGCCACGGCAGGCGTCGGCGCTGTGCCTGAGCGCAC
>CANFNO010000256.1 GCA_947447845.1 Burkholderiales bacterium
GCTTGCCACTTCGTGTGCTGCGCTGCCCCCCGAGGGGGTGCATTTCGCCTTGGGGCGGCCCGGCGTCGAAACCTGGCCCCCACGCTTGCCACTTCGTGTGCTGCGCTGCCCCCCGAGGAGGTGCATTTCGCCTTGGGGCGGCCCGGCGGTGAAACCTGGCCCCCACGCTTGCCACTTCGTGTGCTGCGCTGCCCCCCGAGGAGGTGCATTTCGCCTTGGGGCGGCCCGGCGTCGAAACCTGGCCCCCACGCTTGGCGCTGCCCCTGAGCGGCACCTACATCAGGGCGTCGCGGGTAATGCCCTGGCGGGCAAAATGGCGCTTAAGTTTGGCGAGCGCTTCGTTTTGCACCTGGCGCACACGCTCCTTTGTCATGCCCAGGCGCGAACTGATCACTTCCAGAGTTTGTGCTTCGGCGTCATGCAACCCAAAACGGGACTCGATGATTTCGCGCTCGCGTGCCGACAAACTTCCAACCCAGGACCCCAACAAAGCATCAACTTCATGGGCTTGCGTTTGATTCTCAGGGCTGATACTCAACTCATCAACCAAAAGGTCGCCCAAGCTCTGCTCATCGCCCTGCTGCTCCAAACGAGCGTCCAGTGACCGCGGCGTCTCGGCCATGGCCAGTAAATCGGTCACCTGCGACGCTTCCAGCCCCAGGAATGCCCCAATATCTTCAGCGCGCAAGCCATCAGGGCGCAGGGCCCTCAAGGACGCATCGTTCTCCAGCAAGCGCTTGGCATGCAAGACGTGCTGTACTTCGCGCACGATGTTTACAGGCAAGCGCACTGCCCGCCCTTGATAAAGTAAGGCCCGGTCTACCGACTGCCGGATCCACCATGTTGCATAGGTTGAAAAACGAAAGCCCAACGCAGGATCGAACTTTTCGATGGCATGCATGAGCCCCAAGTTTCCCTCGTCTATCAAATCCGATAAGGGAACACCGCGCCCCGAATAAGCCTTAGCAATGCTGATCACCAGTCGCAGATTGTGTTCAATCATGCTTTGGCGCGCCGCGAAGTCCCCAGCGCGGGCGCGGGTGGCGCAATCAAATTCCTCTTCTGCAGTGAACAACTTGCGTTTACGAACACCGCGAAGGTAAACAGAAAGTGCGTCCGCAGATTCATCGCCAGCATGCAATTCCAGCACATCCTTCAGGAGCTCGGCATCGGGCCACGAGCCCTGTGCATCAGGCGCATTCAAGTGGATCGAGCTCTCCTGAATGTCCTTTTTCATGGCGATCGCCTTATTTGGCGGGCAAGTACTTGAGCGGGTCGACCGGCTTACCTTGGCGGCGCACCTCGAAGTGCAACTTGACGCGATCGGCATCGCTGTTACCCATTTCTGCAATCTTCTGACCCTTCTTCACCGTCTGGTCCTCTTTGACTTGCAAACTTTGGTTGTGTGCATAGGCCGTTAGATAGGTGTTGTTGTGCTTCAAAATGATCAGGTTTCCATAGCCGCGCAAGCCCGCGCCGGCATACACGACCTTGCCATCTGCTGCCGCCAAAACCGCATCACCTGCGTTGCCTGAAATATCGACACCCTTATTCTTGCTTTCATCAAACTCGGCGATGACGGAACCCTTGCCCGGCCAAATCCAGGAGATGTCGTCATCTGCGCCCGCAGAACTTGCCGCAGGCGCTATCGCTACTTTGACAGGTGCGGACGCTGCAGCGGAAGCAGCAGAAGCAGCCGATGCAGGTTTGGCTGGCACTGGAGCCGTGGCTATTGGTGTGGTGGTAACCGTTCCGCTGGTGACCGGCTTAGCCACTGCCCCAGCTTCGGCGGTCGGTGGCACGACGCGCAAAACTTGTCCAACTTCAATCTTGTTGGGGTTTTCAAGCGCGTTCCAGCGGGAAATGTCTTTGTGGCTTTGACCGTTTTCCAGGCCAATGCGAATCAAGGTATCACCCGGCTTAACGGTATAAAAACCGGGCTTGCCGGCATTCTCAAAACCGGGGGGAGGTTTAACAGGTGTCGCTACCGCAGGTGCAGTTGCAACCACGGCTCCCCGGTCTTCCACGGGCGCGCGATTCATCGGGCTGGAGCCGCAACCAACCAGTGCAAACGCAACGACACAAGCCATCAAACCACCAGCACGATACAAGACACGAGGCATATTTACTTTCTTTCTAGTTGTTCTAAGCGATACCTGATTTTAGGGGGACAAAATGCACTGCCTCAAGCAGCGACTGCCGCACGCCTGCCGATGTCTTGTCCAGCACCAGCAGTGCTTGCGCACCGCCTTGTGAGCCGTCTCTGACGACAGGCGCGACCAAACGCCCTCCAACCGCCAACTGGTCTATCCAAGCCTGCGGCACTGCTTCGCCGCCTGCTGCTGCAATGATGGCCGCGTAGGGCGCGCCTTGGGCAAAACCCACCATACCATCGCCAAACAACAAGTGCACATTGGGGAGCCGGAAATGGCGCAAGTTCTCGCGCGCTTTGTCATGCAGGCCGCGCAGTCGCTCAATGCTGTAAACCTCGTCCGCCAGGAGGCTGAGCACTGCGGCTTGGTAGCCGCAACCCGTGCCGACCTCAAGCACCCGGCCCAACTTGCCCGGTTTGCCATTGCGAAGCAGCTCAATCATGCGCGACACGACACCGGGTTTCGAGATAGTTTGACCCAAGCCTATGGGCAAACTGGTGTCCTCGTAGGCCTGATTTACCAGCGCACTGTCTACAAAGCGATGCCTCTCAATGCTGCCCATGGCGGCCAACACGGCGTCATCGCGCACGCCCTGCTTTTGCAACAACTGCACCAGACGCTGACGATGCGCTGCGGAATCCATGCCCAACCCTTGTGGTTGGGTCATACCTGACAGGCCGGTTGGGGATGCAGCCTTTATGGCAGCCAACTTGGGTACAGCAGTCTGTGGGTCCAGGCGTGCAGGAAATGAGGGTCTTTGCTTCATTGCGCCCCGGGCATCAGACTGTCACTCAGACGTGCCGCAGTCTGCGCCCAATAGCTCAGGTTGGCATGGTCCGTGAGATCCACTTGCAACGGAGTGACAGCCATATGACCTGTCGCCGTGGCATGAAAATCAGTACCTTCGGCATCGTCCATAGCCACTCCAGCGGCGCCAATCCAGTACATGGTCTCGCCACGCGGATTGAGCTGCTTGATAACGGGCTCGGCTGCGTGGCGCCGGCCCAGGCGGCACAGCTTGGTGCCACCAATTTCCGCATACGGCAGGTTGGGAATATTCACATTCAGCAACCAGGGCTTGGTGGTGATCAACTGGTTGTGCTGCATCGCCAACACCAATTCGCGGGCCTTGCGCGCAGCGCTTTCCAGGTGCAGCCAATCACGGTGCACCTGTGAAAAGGCAATGGCCGGGATACCAAACAAATACCCCTCCATCGCGGCACCCACAGTGCCCGAATAAATGGTGTCGTCACCCATATTGGCGCCGTTGTTAATGCCCGACACCACCAGATCAGGCCGGTAATCCAGCAAACCGGTCAACGCGATATGTACACAGTCTGCCGGTGTGCCGTTCACATAACGAAATCCATTGGCTGCCTGGTGCACATACAAGGGAGAGTGAAGGGTCAAAGCGTTGGACTTGGCGCTGTTGTTGATTTCAGGCGCGATTACCTCAACTTGAGCGAAATCTTTAAGCGCGTCGTAAAGGGCCACGATCCCTGGCGCCTGGAAACCATCGTCGTTGCAAATTAGTATTTTCATGTTGGCGATTAGTTAACTTCGATTGTAGGTGCGGGCAATACCTAGACGCGGCAGGGCCTCCTGGCGGCAGTGGCACGGATTGGCCCCGGCACCCTATCATTGCGCACATTTTCCAGGAGACATAGATGCACGCATGGCTTTGTAATAACCCGATAGGCTTTGAAGAACTGGTTTGGTCCGAACTCCCTACGCCCACGCCAGCAAAAGGTGAAGTCCTGGTTGAGATCAAAGCCGCGAGCCTGAACTTTCCGGACATTCTCATCGTGCAAAACAAGTACCAAATGAAGCCGCCCCTGCCGTTCATTCCCGGCTCGGAATTCGCTGGCGTGGTGCGCGCTCTGGGCGAAGGCGTAAGCCACCTAAAACTGGGCCAGCATGTGGCTTGTCTGAGCGGCACCGGTGGATTTGCCACATACACCCTGGCACCCTCTGCGCTGTGCCTGCCGCTGCCCGATGAGTTCCCCTTTGTCGATGCGGCGGCCTTCATCATGACCTACGCAACCTCGCACCATGCCTTGGTGGATCGCGCTCAACTCAAGGCCGGCGAGACCTTGCTGGTGCTGGGCGCCGCCGGCGGCGTCGGGACGGCGGCCATTCAGATCGGCAAAGCGCTGGGTGCCAAGGTAATTGCCGCAGCCTCCAGCGCAGAAAAATGCGCGTTATGTACCGCAATTGGCGCCGATGCCACCATCAATTACGGCCAGGAGAACCTGCGTGAGGCACTGAAAGCGCTGACTGCAGGCAAAGGCCCCGATGTGGTTTACGACCCAGTCGGCGGTGACCTGACTGAGGCAGCCTTCCGCTCCATCGCATGGCGCGGACGCTACCTTGTGATCGGCTTTGCCGCCGGACCGATTCCCGCATTGCCGCTGAACCTGTCGCTGCTTAAGGGGGCATCCATCGTCGGCGTGTTCTGGGGCGAATATGCCAAACGTGAACCACGCGCCAACGCAGGCATGTTGCAGGAACTCGTTGGCTGGTACACAGCGGGCAAGATCAAACCAGTAATCGACAGCACCATGCCCATGTCAGAACTAAAGGCCGCGTTCGCCCATATGGGAAAGCGAGCAGTCAAGGGCAAGCTGGTGATGACCAACGAATAGTCCGCTACGCCATCATTCAAAAAATTGCTATCTAGTCAACAATTCAGCGCAAATAATAGCAACGGATGGCGACCTACACTTGCCGCATGATTTCAGAACTTAACGCAAGCCAGCGCTACAACACAGTGTCAATCATTCTGCACTGGGTATTGGGTGCTGCATTAATTGCTATTTTTATCTTCGGCAATTACATGACCGACTTACCCTTTTCGCCCCAACGCCTGAAGCTTTACAACTGGCACAAGTGGGCCGGCATAAGTATTCTGGTGTTGTCCACCGTACGATTGCTCTGGCGTCTGACCCATCCGGCACCGGCGCTACCCGCAAAGATTGAGTTGGCGATGCCCGGCTGGCAGCTCAAGGCGCATCAACTTACCCACGTTGCGCTGTACGCC
>CANFNO010000257.1 GCA_947447845.1 Burkholderiales bacterium
GTGGAAATATCCACACCCATTCCGCCTATGAGGATTGGCACCAGTTCCTGTTTGCCAAAACGCAGCCGAAAATCATCAAGTCGTTTCATTGCCATCCCGATCGGGGTCATTTAGTACTGTAAAAAATGCTGCCACCCGGCAGCAGTCCTCGATTATCAGGCAGCCCGTCGAAGTTACAGATGCGTCAGCGCAAGTAGCCATTTTATGACCGCGCGTTTTACCTCTTCACAAGCACGGCATTTCGGGTCTGCGCTGTTAAAGTCATGCGCCATGAACAAGGCCTTTACCAAAGAGTCCGACCATGAGGACGACGACGAGCTGCAATTGCCGGAATTGCCCTCGGGTGGCAAAAACTACATTACGCCACAAGGCTATGCGGCACTACGCGCCGAGTTTGCGGAATTGATGGACAACGAACGTCCAAAAATCGTGGAGGCCGTTCACTGGGCTGCCAGCAATGGTGACCGATCGGAGAATGGCGACTACATCTATGGCAAAAAGCGCCTGCGTGAGATCGACCGGCGGATCCGCTTTTTGACCAAACGCCTGGAAATTGCCGAAATTGCAGACCCCTCGGTGCACCACGGAAGTGAGCAGATCTTTTTCGGAGCCACGGTGAAGTATGTGGACGATACAAACCTTGAGCGCACAGTGCGCATCATCGGCATTGACGAGGCAGACAGTTCCAAAGGCGAGGTCAGCTGGATATCGCCGATTGCACGCACGCTGCTCAAGGCGCGTGTGGGTGATGAGCTCAAACTGGTTATGCCGGAGCGCGTGGCCAACATCGAAGTGTTGGCTGTGGATTACCCCGCGCCCTAGATGCCGTTGGTGGACCCACCACGTTCGGCTTTGAGTACGCTGGTCGTGCGCCGTAGATTGCGCAAAGCGACCTCCAGGTGGGCGGTGTCACGTACGGACACGAGGAAACGCAGTTGCCGTGCTTCCTGGCGACCCTCCTGGCCCATATCGATGTCGATGATGTCGGCCTCGGCAGCGGCCAGGGCCGTCGCCATTTTGGCCAACATGCCCTTGCTGTTGCTCCCGGTGACTGTGATCTGGGTTTTGAAAGAGCGCGTTGGCTCCTCCGACCAGTCCACGCCGATAAAGCGTTCAGCGTCCTTGTTGCGCAGCTTGTTGGCGACCGGGCAGTCCTGCATGTGCACGACCAAGCCCTCGCCGCGCCCCAGATAGCCCGAAATTTTGTCGCCAGGAATGGGGTGGCAACATTTGGCAAACTGCACAGACGCGCTCTCGCTGCCATCCAGGATGATGGCACCCACGCCGTTGGAATCGCGCGCAGTGAATCTTTCCCGTGTCAATAGCAACGCGTCGGGTTTATGCCCGGCCTCGGTCAAGAGGTGCACCAGTCGCTTCGCCACAATATTGGCAATGCGCTTGCCCAGGCCGATGTCGGTCAACAGGTCGTAACGCGTCTTGTTGCCGGTAAAGCGCAGCAGTTTGTCCCAAATAGGGGCGTAGGCCACATCATCACTGGGCAAGGACTCAAAACCTTCGGAGCGCAACGCTTGTTGCAAGAGTCGCTCGCCCAGGCTTTCCGACTCGGTTTGCTCCATGGTTTTAAGATGATGGCGGATCTTCGAACGCGCCCGACCGGTGCGCACAAAGTCCAGCCAATTCGGATTGGGCGAGGAGACCTGAGCCGTCACCACTTCCACCACATCGCCATTCTTTAATTCGGTACGCAGGGGCACCTGTTCGCCGTTGATGCGCGCGGCCACGGTGCGATCGCCAACATTGCTGTGGATGGCGTAGGCAAAGTCCACCACCGTGGCACCCCGCGGCAGGGCCAGAATCTGGGTCTTAGGGGTAAACACATACACCGCATCCGGGAAAAGATCGACTTTTACGTGATCCCAGAATTCGGTGGCATCGTGGGTTTCGTCCTGAATATCGAGCAGCGATTGCAGCCATTGGCTGCCCAGTCGGTCGGCTGCCAGGTCATGCGGATGGTTTACCTTGTAGAGCCAATGTGCGGCTACCCCGGATTCAGCCACCACATGCATGCTCTCGGTACGCATCTGGAATTCCACATTGATGCCCGCCGGCCCAACCAGAGTGGTGTGGAGTGACTGGTAACCATTGAGCTTGGCAATGGCGATGTGGTCTTTAAACTTTCCTGGTACCGGTTTGTAGAGCTGATGCAAAAGGCCCAGCGCTTTGTAGCAATCAATCGTGCTGGGCACCAGTACCCGGAAACCATAGATGTCGGTCACCTGGGCAAAACTCAGGTGCTTGCTTTGCATCTTGGTGTAAATCGAATACAGCGACTTCTCGCGCCCGGCTATGCGCACTGGCATGGACGCCGCAGCAAAAACAGCTTCCACCTCCTTTTGCACCTTTTGAATCAGATCGCGCCTGCGACTGCGCGCCTTTGTCACCGCCTTGGTCAGGGTGGCATAGCGCCAGGGACGCAGGTGCTTGAACGACAAGTCCTGTAATTCACGGTAAGTGCTGTTGAGCCCCAATCGGTGCGCAATCGGAGCGTAGATATCCAGGGTTTCTGTCGCGATACGGTTCCATTTGGAGCGCGGCATGTCCGACAGGGTGCGCATATTGTGCGAACGGTCAGCCAGTTTGATCAGAATGACGCGCACATCGCGGGCCATGGCCAGCAACATTTTGCGGAAGGACTCGGCCTGGTTTTCTTCGCGGGTGTTGAAGTGCAGCTTGTCGAGCTTGGTCAACCCATCGACCAACTCGGCTACGGGAGAGCCAAAGCGCTCGATCAGTTCGATCTTGGTAACCCCGCAATCTTCCATGGCGTCGTGCAGCAGGGCTGCCATCAGTGCCTGCGCATCCAGCTTCCATTCGGTGCACTGCACAGCCACTGCAATCGGGTGCGTAATGTAGGGTTCACCGTTATTGCGCATCTGCCCCAAATGGGCCTGGTCAGCAAAACGGTAAGCGGCGCGCACCTGTTCGCCATCACTCGCCGACAGGTAATCCAGCCGGGCCGTCAACCCGGCAAAACTGGCGGACGCAGCATTGGCTACGGCCGTACTAACGGTTGGTAAAGGAGTGGAAGCGGCATGACCCATGTACTAAATGTAGCGCAGGGCCGCAATGCTTGTGAATACGGCGCGTTTAGACGAAAAAAAACACCGCAAGCGGTGCTTTGATTCGGGCGTGCAGCCGATTAAAGCGGCACTTTTTTCAGCATCTCGATGCCGATTTTGCCTGCAGCAATCTCACGCAGGGCGGTTACGCCAGGCTTGTTCTTGCTTTCAATCTTGGGCGTGTGGCCCTGGCTGAGCATGCGCGCACGGTAGGTTGCGGCCAACACGAGCTGGAAGCGATTGGGGATTTTCTCCAGGCAATCTTCAACGGTAATACGGGCCATGAAATTCTCCAAAAACTTAAGGGATATGCAGCGCTTTGAATGTTTCGGCCCGTGCACGACGCTGTGCCGAAAACTTGAGCCGCTGGGAGTGAACAATGGCTTTCAGATCGAAGAGCGCACGGTCAAACAACTCGTTGATTATAACGAAATCGAATTTATCCACATGCGCTACCTCGGCCTGGGCATTGCGCATGCGCAGATCGATGATGTCGGGGGCGTCCTCGCCGCGGCGTTCCAGGCGCGAGCGCAACTCTTCCCAACTGGGTGGCAGGATAAAGATGCAGATGGCGTTGGAGAAGATGTTCTTGATTTGCAGCGCACCCTGGAAGTCAATTTCCAGAATCACGTCTGCGCCTTGGGCCATGCGCTCTTCAATGGCTTTCTTGGAGGTTCCGTAGCGCTGGCTGTGCACATGGGCCCACTCGACAAAGCTGTCGGCAGCGACCATGGCATCGAATTCACCGCTTGAGACAAAAAAGTATTCACGTCCATGCTTTTCCTGGCCGCGCGGTGGCCGCGTGGTGTGCGACACCGAGGGTTGAACGTGTGAGTCGAGTTCCAGCAGCGCTTTGACCAGGCTGGACTTTCCGGCCCCGCTAGGTGCTGCGACGACAAAGAGGTTACCGGGATAGTCCATGGACATGGCTGAGTGCTGCGGATGGCTAAAGCGCTCTATTCTATGTTCTGCACCTGCTCGCGCATCTGCTCGATCAAAACCTTCATGTCCACCGAGATATGGGTCAGTTCCAGTGCCGTGGACTTGGAGCCCATGGTGTTGGCTTCGCGGTGCAACTCCTGAATCAGAAAGTCCAGACGCTTGCCCACTTCGCCGCCTTTTTTAAGCAGGCGCTCAATTTCGTCCAGATGCGAGTTGAGGCGGGTGATTTCTTCGGCCACGTCGATGCGGATAGCAAAGGCTGTGGCCTCGGTCAGCGCCCGGTCTTGTGCGGCTTCGGGCAGGCTGGCGCCGTCGGCCAGTGCCATGGCTTCTTTCCAGCGGTCCAGAAAGCGCTGGCGCTGCTGTTCCACCAGTTGGGGCACCAAGGGCAGGGCCTGCGTTGCCAAGGCACGCAACTGCGTCAGGCGATCCGTCAGCATGGTGGACAGGCGTGCACCTTCGCGCTGGCGCGCGCCAAGCAACTCCTTGAGTGCCTTCTCTGCCAATGGCATAACGGCCTCACTCCAGTCGCGGGTTCCGGATTGTTCGGCCGCAGAAAAGCGCAGCACGTCGGCCACGCTCAGTGGAGCAGCCAGCGGCAGCCAGGCCTTGATGCTGTCCTGTGCGCCATTCAGGCGGTGCAGCAGTTTGGTGCTTGGTTCGGTGACGCCGGTGGCGTTGGCGGTTTCGATCGAGGCGCGCACCTCCACCTTGCCGCGCTTGAGCTTACCGATGATCAGGTCGCGCAGGGCCGGTTCAAACTGGCGCAGGTCTTCCGGCAGGCGAAACGACAGATCCAGAAAGCGGCTGTTCACCGAACGTATTTCCAGCCCTAATTGGGCTGCGGGCGGGTTACGGGTGTCGGAATCCGTTTGGGCGTTGGCTGTGCTGTGCTGTGCACTGGCATAGCCAGTCATGCTGTAAACTGGCATTGCGGGTTCTCGGGTCATTTGGGACGGCCCTGAGAATAACCTGATTTAGAACGCAGCCAGAGCAAGCCACTTCAATCCATGTCCAAGGTAAAGCCTTCACCGTTGCCCCCCGACACCGTCATCGGTGGCTACCGCATTGTGCGCAAAGTAGCCGCTGGCGGTTTTGGTTTGGTTTATCTGGCGCTGGATCCCGAAGGCCAGCAGGTTGCGGTCAAGGAATA
>CANFNO010000258.1 GCA_947447845.1 Burkholderiales bacterium
GGTCATCCGGCACAGCAGAAATTTTGATCACGCTGCGACCCAGATTGCCTTGCAAAAGCTTGAGGCCACCACTGACGCTAAATGGCGCAGTGGCCGGGCGCACCACGCTGTCGTCTTTGCTAGCGCCTGCGTCGTGCCACTCCAGACCTCCATCTGCCTTGGCCGAGGGAATGCTGCAGAACTCACGCAGACCACCGCTGCGCACGGTCAGCACGTCGGCGTGCATAAAGCCCGCGTCCAGTAGCTCGCGGATGACAAAGCCAGGGCCACCAGCAGACTGAAACTGGTTCACATCGGCGCTGCCATTGGGATAGACACGGGTCAGCAAGGGCACCACATCAGACAGGGACGAGAAGTCATTCCAATCGATGATGATGCCGGCGGCACGCGCCACAGCCACCCAATGGATCAGATGGTTGGTGGAGCCACCGGTGGCCAGCAATGCCACCATGGCATTCACAATGCAGCGCTCATCGACCAACTTGCCAATCGGGGCAAATCGTTTTGCTTTGGTGATGGACAGTACGGTGCGGGCGGCCTCGCGGGTGAGCTCTTCCCGCACGCTGTTACCCGGGTTGATAAAGGCAGTGCCAGGCACATGCAGGCCCATGGCTTCGAGCAGCATCTGGTTGCTGTTCGCAGTGCCATAAAAGGTGCAAGTACCTGGACCGTGGTAGGCAGCAGATTCAGCGGCCAGCAATTCCTCGCGGCCGACCAAGCCTTGCGCAGCCTTTTCACGCACCTTCGATTTTTCGTTGTTCGACAGACCCGAGGTCATGGGACCAGCGGGTACAAAGACTGTGGGTAGGTGGCCGAAGTGCAGCGCACCAATCAGCAAACCGGGCACGATCTTGTCGCACACGCCCAGCATCAATGCCGCATCAAACATATCGTGACTCAGCGCGATGGCCGTGGACATGGCGATGGTGTCGCGTGAGAAGAGGCTGAGCTCCATGCCTTCAAAGCCCTGCGTCACTCCGTCGCACATGGCCGGGACGCCGCCTGCTACCTGGGCTGTGGCACCCAACTTGCGGGCCTCCGCCTTGATCACATCGGGGTAATGCTGCAAGGGCGCATGGGCCGAAAGCAAATCGTTGTAGGCCGTAACGATGCCGATGTTGGGAGCCTTTTCGGCCACCACCTTGAACTTGTCGCTACCGGGCAAGGCTGCAAAAGCATGCGCCACGTTGGCACAACCCATGCGCTCGGCACCGGGCTTGCGCTGGATCGCGACTTCAACCTGGGCCAGATAGGCGCTGCGGGTGGGGCCGCTACGTTCGTGAATACGGCGAGTCACCGCTTCTACCGTGGGATGCAGGACTGGGACTGAGCTGGTTGTGGCCATGGTGTTCTCGCGTTTTCGAAAAGTATGTAACTAAATTACATCACGAATGGTAACTTGGATTCCCCTGCTTGTGAATATCCGGAGTTACCAGTGGGGTACAGAACGCGATCAGCCGATTTCCGGCAATTTAGGCTTGCAGCAAGCCACGCACGCGCTCAAGGTCGTCCAGACAATCGATATCGGTAACGCAACCCGCATCTAGCACCGGCCAGGCAAGCCGTTCGAAAGGGTCTTTGATGGCTGCTCCCCCCTGACCGCCTCGCAAGGCAGCCAAGGCGTCGCCACAAACTGAATCAAAGCGCACCGGGTGGCCGCGTTGCCCCTCAAAAATCGGGACCACGATCTGAGCCGGAGTCTTGATCTGAGCCAATGCGACCAGCGTTTGAGGCCTTATCAAGGGCAAGTCTGCGGGCAAAATTAGCCAGCCAGCGGCATCGCGTGTCGCGCGCACAGCAGCCGCAATCGTGTCACCCATACCGGGATGTCCCGCGTCTTCCAAGTGCCAAGGCAGACCGCTGGCGCGCACAGCATCCAGCGTGCGCTGCAACACGGTCTTGCCGCACAGGTCGGCCTGCAGCTTATGGCAGGTTCCTCCGGACTTGAGAAAGCGCTCGCCCTTGCCTGAGGCCAGCACCAGAACGGTGGGCAGAGTTTGCGCCTCGGCGCTAGAAAGCAAAGTGTTCAAGCTTGTATTCCATCCACAGTCAACGACACGGGACACAGTCGCGCCAAGTACTCGCATCTACCCGTACAGGGTGTATCCAACCGTTCTATTGCTGGATTGTCAGGCTGCGCCAGCTTGAACGTAAAGAGGCACAACTATTTATCTGTGCCAATTGTCAGCAGGCGCGGCTCAATTGCAGCTTGGCGCTAGACTGCAGACATGAAAACCATAGCCGACCTCCGCAAAAGTTACGAACGCGCGGAACTTGATGAAACGGCCTCACAGGCCGACCCGTTGCAGCAGTTTGACCAATGGCTAAACGAAGCCATCAGCTCCGAGGTTCCTGAGCCCAATGCCATGACGCTGGCCACCGTGGGCAGCGATCTGCGCCCCTCCACCCGTGTGGTGTTGATCAAGGACTATGACGCCCGTGGCATTGTCTGGTACACCAACTATGAGAGCCGAAAGGGCCGCGAACTGGCAGGCAACCCGTTTGCCGCATTGCAGTTTCACTGGGTCGAACTAGAGCGCGTGGTGCGTATCGAAGGCGTCGTGGAGCGCGTGAGTGCCGAAGAAAGCGATACCTATTTTCACAGCCGTCCGCTGGATTCCCGCATCGGCGCATGGGCTTCGCCGCAAAGTGAAGTGATACCCGGGCGCACAGTGCTGGTCACCAATGCGGCCAAATACGCAGCCCAATTCATGCTGCAGCCGCCGCGCCCGCCGCACTGGGGTGGTTACAGGCTTAAGCCGGACAACTGGCAGTTCTGGCAAGGCCGCAAAAGCAGGCTGCACGACCGGCTGCGCTACACGCTGCAAAGCAAGGGTGGCTGGCTGCGTGAGCGCCTGGCGCCCTAATTACTTCACCGCCACCGCGTCGGTGACGCGGTAGAACAAACCGTATGGGTCGTCTTTGAGCACGGCAAACTGACCTTCCACCACGACGGCTTCGAGTGAGTATTTCACCGGCGTCTTGGTCTTCACTTCGACCATGCTCTCTGGCCCCCCAGGCACACAAAACGAGCAGGTCAGCGGCACCGAGCTAAGCAAAAAATGCGTCTGCTTTTCACCCGGATCCAACGGCATCATGAAACCTTGGATGCGCTGGCTCTTCTGATTCAGTGCCTGAATATTGCTGGGAAATACCGGGAGCACACGGTTTTTTTCCACCTTGGTTTTTACCGCTGTCAGCATCGACCATGGCAGCACATCGGCCCGGTCCTGCAGCGGGGCAAACGGGCTATTCGGACTGTGCACACCGGCACCGGTGCCCATCGGCACGCCACCATCTGCCAGCGATGAACCGGGCTGGGCCCAGCCTATGCTGCTGCAAAGCGCCAAGCTAGCGAGGAATGAACAGAGAACAAAAATCTTTTTCATACTTTCACCGTGATTGAAGTACGCAAACTGAGGCCATATGAACCGCGCGCAAACCGCTTATGGCAGGCAGCTTAACCGCTGCCTGTGAAGTACCGATGAATCAGTCCTTTTGCAAACGCGCAAACGTCTTGCGGAACTTGGCCACCTTGGGTGCCGCCACAGCCATGCAGTAGCCTTGGTTCGGGTTGCGCGCAAAGAAATCCTGGTGATAGTCTTCGGCCGCAGCGTAATTGGCAAGGGCTACAACCTCGGTCACCACCGGGCTGCGGTAATGGCCGCTCTCATTGAGCTCGGAAATGATTTCGCGCGCCACTTGCTCCTGCTCGGGCGTGGTGAAGTAGATGCCGCTACGGTATTGCGTGCCGGTGTCGTTGCCCTGGCGGTTCAGCGTCGTGGGATCGTGGATGACAAAAAGTATTTCCAGCAACTCACGCGTGCTGACCTGTTCAGGGTCATACACCAGTTTGACCACCTCGCAATGACCGGAGAGGCCGGTGCAAACCATTTCATAGGTCGGGTTGGGCAAATCACCGTTGCAATACCCGGACTCGACATCGGCAACACCCCGCACCTGCACATAGACCGATTCCGTGCACCAGAAACAGCCACCACCCAGCACCAGGGTTTGCAAAGCTTGCGTCATACTTGTTCTATCCTTGTGATTCGCTCGAGTTGAAGATCTTACGTCGTGCCTCTTGCCCCTGCGCAATGTCGTGGTTTGACTCAGCCCGAGCCAAAAAGGTACACTAATAACCAATCAGTCAGTAAATTCCATGCGTTCCTCCTGCCCTATTTGCAAGCTTGCCAGCAACGTGCGCGTCAAACGCGAACGCCGCAAGGAAGCGCGCCCTGGTGAACTACTGGCAGCTGCATTGGACCTGTTCGTAGAAAAAGGCTATGCCGCCACCCGGGTGGAAGAAGTTGCACAGCGCGCCGGGGTCTCCAAGGGCACGCTGTTTCTGTACTTTTCCAGCAAGGAAGAACTCTTCAAAGCCGTGGTGCGCGAGAACATCTCAGGCCGCTTTACGGAGTGGGGAGAAGAACTCCGCACGTTCGAAGGCAACAGTGAAGAGCTGCTGCGCTACTGCATGACGAGTTGGTGGGAACGCGTAGGGGCGACCAAGGCCTCCGGCATTCCCAAGCTAATGATGAGCGAAGCGGGCAACTTTCCTGAACTGGTGCTTTTTTTCCAGCAGGAAGTGGTCCAACCGGGCAACGATCTGATTCAACGCATTTTGCAGCGCGGTGTGGAGCGCGGTGAATTGCGCGCGGTGGACCCCACCTACGGCATCTACAGCGTGTTGGCACCGATGATCTTTTTGAACATGTGGAAACATGGGGGCGGTAGTTGCGGTGATGCGCGCGTGGAGCTCGACCCCCATCAATACATCGCATCGCAGGTACAGACCATTCTTTTTGGTCTGAGCGCCGTTCCGCCAAATTCTTTACCCGAGAAGAAAAATTCAGCATGAAACTCCCCGTGAAATGGATAGCGGGCGGCGTGGTCGTCGCGCTGCTGGTAGTCGGCGTGATGCGCACGCTGTCCTCGCGTGAGGCCGCCAAACAAGCGTTGGAAGCACAGCAAGCCAGTCAGAAGCAACAGGCCTCGGTCGAGCTGAGCGCGGGCGATGTCGTCAAGGTGATGACTGTAGAACTGACCCAGGTGCTACCCATTTCCGGCGCGCTCAAGGCAGTGAACTCGGCCTTCGTCAAGGCCAAAGCAGCTGGCGAGTTGCAAGCCTTAAGCGTGCGCGAAGGCGACTTTGTAAAGGCCGGTCAAGTGA
>CANFNO010000259.1 GCA_947447845.1 Burkholderiales bacterium
GCCACCCTGTGTACAAAACCACGGCTGCTACATCATCAGCCTGGCTGAACTCACCCGTTGGCTGGCAGTACAAGCGGAAAGCCTGGGCGTGGAAATCTTCCCCGGCTTCACGGCAGCCGAAGTGCTGTTCAACGACGACGGCTCTGTCAAGGGTGTAGCCACCGGCAACATGGGCGTGGGCAAAGATGGCAATCCGACCGACAACTTCCAGATCGGCATGGAGTTGCTTGGCAAATACACCATCTTTGCAGAAGGCGCGCGCGGTCACCTCGGCAAACAATTGATCGAAAAATACAAGCTTGATGCGGGCACCGACCCACAAACCTACGGCATCGGCATCAAGGAAGTGTGGGAGATCGACCCCGAGCGTCACCAGCCCGGCTTTGCCTTGCACACAGCCGGCTGGCCCATGGACGACGCCACCTATGGCGGCGCATTTATGTACCACATGGCAGACAACAAAATTGCCATGGGCTTTGTTACCGGCTTGAACTACAGCAACCCCTACCTCAGCCCGTTCGAGGAATTCCAGCGTTGGAAGACCCATCCGAACGTTCGTTACTACCTTGAAAACAGCAAGGGTGAAGTCACTGGCAAACGCTTGGCCTACGGCGCACGCGCCATTACGGCAGGCGGTTTGATGTCCCTGCCCAAGACCGTGTTCCCGGGCGGTGCCCTGGTCGGTTGCGATGCCGGCTTCCTCAACACCAGCCGTATTAAAGGCAGCCACGCGGCCATCAAGACCGGCGCAATGGCCGCAGAAGCAGCTTTCGATGCGTTGCAGGCAGGTCGCCAGCACGACGAACTCAGCGCCTACCCGGAGGCTTTTGAGAAGAGCTGGCTGTTCACGGAACTCAACAAAGCCCGCAACTTCAAGAGCTGGTTCAAGAAGGGGCTGACCGTTGCCTCGATCATGAATGGCATTGAGCAATTTGCATTGCGTGGCAATTTTCCCTGGACGTTGCGTCGCGACAAGCCGGACCACGTCTATCTCAAACCGGCCTCAGAATGCACGCCCATCGTTTATCCCAAGCCCGATGGCAAGCTGACGTTTGACCGCAATTCGAGCATCTTCCTGAGCAACGTGAACCACGAGGAAAATCAGCCCGCCCACCTGACGCTGAAAGACGCCTCGGTCCCGGTGAACATCAATCTCGCAAAATACGCTGGACTCGAAGCACGTTACTGCCCGGCTGGTGTCTACGAGTATGTGAAAACGGATGATGGAAAAGATCGCCTGCAGATCAACGCCCAGAACTGCGTGCATTGCAAGACTTGCGACATCAAAGACCCGACGCAAAACATTGTCTGGGTCACGCCAGAGGGCGGTGGCGGACCCAACTACGCAGACATGTAAAGGTCACCCTGCAACCTCAAAAGCCCATCACCTGATGGGCTTTTTTTTGCGTTGGCGCAAGCCTTGACGTAACCAAATCCAAAGAAGTCGCAAATAGCGCATGTAGAATCAGCCCGTTCAGGAGAGAGCTTCCCCCGAGGAAGCCGCCGAAGGCGCAGGACCGCTGATTGCAGCAGTCTGAACGCTCAGGCAAAAGGACTGACAAGCGTAGTGTGGATAAAACCGCACGACGACACCCCACTGGAGAGAGGCTGCATACGATGCAGTCCACCGAAGGAGCAAATCGCTGCAGGCCTGTGCCACGCAGCGGCCAATCTCTCAGGTAAAGAGGACAGCGGGGGCAGACCATGGAATGTTTTTATTAACAGGCCATGGAAACCCAATTTGCCCCCATGGAGACTGCTCTTGTCCAACGCCCCTGCTTCCGTTTCAGCTTCTGCAACCCTGCAAACCACGCCCCTGAACGCCTTGCACATTGAGCTCGGTGCGCGCATGGTGCCCTTTGCCGGTTATTCCATGCCGGTGCAATACCCGGCCGGCTTGATGGCCGAACACCACCACACGCGCACCGCCGCTGGTCTGTTTGATGTTTCGCACATGGGCCAGTTGCGTTTGGTCGGACCGGACGCAGCTGCCGCCTTTGAGAGTCTGATGCCCGTCGATGTGGTTGATCTGCCTGTGGGCAAACAGCGCTATGGCCTCTTGCTCAATGGAGCGGGCGGCATCATGGACGACTTGATGTTTATCCGGCGCGAGGCCGACATTTTTGTGGTGGTAAATGGTGCCTGCAAGGTGGCGGACATTGCGCACATCCAGGCCCGCATCGGCACACGCTGCGAAGTCATCCCCATGCCTGAAATGGCGCTGTTGGCGTTGCAAGGCCCGCAAGCCGTGAGCGCACTTTCACGCATGGCGCCGGGCGTTGAAAAGCTGGTGTTCATGACCGGCGGCCACTTTGTGGTGAACACGGGCACGCAAGCTATCCCCGTATTTCTGACCCGCAGCGGCTACACCGGTGAAGATGGCGTTGAAATATCCGTGCACCACACGCAGGCCGATGCATTGGCCCGCGCCCTGCTGGCACAGCCCGAAGTCAAACCCATTGGCTTGGGCGCACGCAACTCCCTGCGCCTGGAAGCTGGCTTGTGTCTGCATGGCAATGACATTGATGCGGGAACCACGCCGGTCGAAGCCAACCTGCTTTGGGCCATGCAAAAAGTACGACGCACCGGTGGTGCCCGCGCAGGTGGTTTCCCTGCTGCCGACAAGATTCTGGAGGCTATTGCCAACCCGGCACGTGGCAGCCGCAAACGCGTGGGCTTGGTAGCGCTGGAGCGCGTGCCGGTGCGTGAACACACGCTGCTGCAAGACCTGAACGGCAACGCGATCGGCGAGGTCACCAGCGGACTGCTTGGCCCCACCGTCGACAAGCCGGTTGCCATGGGCTATGTGCCCGTGGAATTTGCCACGCTGGGCACCCGCGTCAACGCCATCGTGCGCGGCAAGATCGTGCCCATGGAAGTGGCCGCCATGCCCTTCAATCCAACAAACTATTTCCGCGGCTGAACTCGTCCAGCCAATCTGCTTTCAACACACCCAATCCCCACTGAAAGGACCCTTCCCATGACCCTCAAATTCACCCCCGACCACGAATGGCTGCAACTTGAAGAAAGCGGCCCGGCAACAGTTGGCATTACCGTACATGCGCAGGACGCACTTGGCGATGTCGTGTTTGTCGACCTGCCAGAAGTTGGCAAGACCTACGCCAAGGGCGAAGTGGCCGGTGTGGTCGAGTCGGTCAAGGCCGCCGCTGACGTCTACATGCCCATCGATGGCACCGTGACCGAGGTGAACGAAGAGTTGCGTGCCGACCCGGCGCTGGCCAACAGCGACCCACAGGGCGCGGGCTGGTTCTTCAAAATCACCGTCAGTAACCGCGTCCAGTTCGACGAACTGATGGACGACGTGGCCTACACCAAGTTCTCCGACGCTGCCTGATTGTTGGGCCTCTGGGCCCTTGCGTTCCCGTTCTCCGCCCCTTTAGCACTCACCGATAGATTGCCATGACCCTCTCCGTCACTGCCACACGCCCCAGCCTTGCCGAACTCGAAAACAGCAGCGAGTTCGTCGCCCGCCATATCGGCATTTCCATCGCTGACGAACAGCACATGCTGGAAGTGATTGGTGAGCCCAGCCGAGCGGCACTGATTGACAGCATCGTGCCGCGCAGCATTGCGCGCACCACCAGAATGGCGATTCCGGATGCGGTGACCGAGGCGGCCGCATTGGCCGAACTCAAGGCCATGGCCGGCAAGAACAAGGTGCTCAAGAGCTTCATTGGCCAAGGCTATTACGGCACGCACACCCCGGGCGTGATTCTGCGCAATATCCTGGAAAACCCGGCCTGGTACACCGCTTACACGCCTTACCAGGCCGAGATCTCGCAGGGCCGCATGGAAGCGTTGGTCAACTTCCAAACCATGGTCTGCGATCTGACAGGCATGCCAATGGCCAATGCGTCCATGTTGGACGAAGCCACCTCTGCCGCCGAAGCCATGACCCTGGCCAAGCGCAGTGTGAGAAGCAAGAGCAATGTGATGGTGGTGGCCGGTGACTGCCACGCACAAACCATCGAAGTGCTGCAAACCCGTGCCGCGCCACTCGGCCTGGAAATTCGCATTGCCAATTCCGCTGAAGAGTGGACCGCCCTGCTCGAAGGCGACTACTTTGCCGTGTTGGCGCAATACCCTTCCACCAGTGGTCGCATCGATGACTGGGCTCCCGAGGTCACCAAGGTGCATGCCAAGCAGGCGGCCTTCATCGTCGCGGCCGATCTGCTGGCCCTAACACTGCTTACGCCTCCTGGCGAGTGGAACGCTGACATTGTCGTTGGCACCACCCAGCGCTTTGGCATGCCGCTGTGCAACGGTGGCCCGCACGCCGCCTACATGGCCTGCCGCGACGAATACAAGCGCTCCATGCCCGGCCGTCTGGTGGGGGTGAGCGTGGACGTGCACGGCAACCCGGCTTACCGCCTGGCGCTGCAAACGCGCGAGCAGCACATTCGCCGCGAAAAGGCCACCTCCAATATCTGCACCGCGCAGGTGCTGCCGGCCGTCGTGTCCAGCATGTACGCCGTGTACCACGGCCCCACAGGACTCAGGCGCATTGCGCAGCGCGTGGCTGTCTACACCGCTATTTTTTACAAGGGCCTTCAGAGCCTGGGTTACACACCAACGGCCAGCACTGCCTTTGACACATTGACCGTGCGCTGCGGGTCAGCCAACGAAGCGTTGGAGTTGATCGACAAGGCAATGGCCAAGGGCGTGAATTTGCGCCTGTCCTGGGCGCAATACGTCAGCGTTTCGCTGGATGAAACCACCACACGTGACGACATTGCCCTGCTCTGGTCCCTCTTCGCGCAAGAAGGTCAAACACTGCCCAGCGTCGAGGCGCTTGCCACCGACGCCGCACCGCTTATTCCCGCTGAGTTGATGCGCAGCAGCAGCTTCCTTACCCACCCGGTGTTCAACAGTTACCACTCCGAGACCGGCATGCTGCGCTACATCCGCATGCTCTCTGACAAGGACCTGGCGCTGGACCGCAGCATGATTCCGCTGGGCAGTTGCACCATGAAGCTCAACGCCACCAGCGAGATGATCCCCATCACCTGGCCCGAGTTTGCCAACATCCATCCCTTCTGCCCGCCCGAGCAGCGCGAAGGTTATGCCGAACTGGACAAGCAACTACGCGCCTGGCTCTGTGCCGCCACGGGCTACGCCGGGA
>CANFNO010000260.1 GCA_947447845.1 Burkholderiales bacterium
ACGCAATCACATCCTGCAGTAATTCCTGCGGTTCCAACATGCGGCCATCACCGGTTTCACCACAGGCCTGATCGCCCGTTCCCACACCCAGAAGGTGCGCGCCATCGGCCTTTAGCTGCGCCATATTGCGCTGCGTGGCGGGGTGCGCCCACATCTCGCGGTTCATGGCCGGTGCGATCAGCAGCGGCACACTTTCCAAAGGCCGTGCCAGACACATCAGGCTGAGCAAATCATCGGCACGGCCATGCAAAAGTTTGGCCACAAAGTCGGCGCTGGCCGGGGCAATCAGAATCGCATCGGCTTCGCGGCTCAGGTTGATGTGCGCCATGTTGTTTGGTTCGCGGGGGTCCCACTGCGAGCCATAAACGGTGCGGTTGCTAAGGGCCTGCATGGTCACGGGCGTGATGAACTGTGTCGAAGCTTCCGTCATCACGACCTGTACCGTGGCGCCTTCCTTGATGAGTGCGCGGCACAACTCGGCTGCCTTGTAACAGGCGATGCCGCCGGTGAGACCGAGAACAATGTGTTTGCCAGCTAAGTCATTCATGGGGGCAATGTAGCATCGCTTTCTTACTCCCCACTCCCCCCAACCCCCTCGCCCCCGTCGGGCGATGGGGAGCTTATGGCGGACAGCCGATTTGGCGTCAGCACGCCGAATACGGAATTACAGGCGAGGCGTCGCTATCGTTTTATTTGTTAGCTGAATCTCGCGCTCGGAGTTCCGAGCGCCGGAGAAGTAATGAGGCAAATAACCAAGGTGAAAAATAGAAATGAAAAATTGAGAATGCCTTCAATCGCCCCGACAGTAAGGCCCGAGCCGAAGCGACGAAACCAAATCGGCTGTCCGCCTTAAGCTCCCCTTATCCCGACGGGGGGTAAGGGGCTGGGGGATGGGGGAGTAAAAGGGACGCATTCGAGAGATGCCCCGCAAGGGAAGAAGAGTCAACCGGCCCGTATAATCTCGCTTTACCACCTGTTCGAACCTTTCGGTTCGCCCCTGACATGACCAAATTTGTCTTCGTCACCGGCGGTGTGGTGTCTTCCCTTGGCAAGGGAATCGCCTCAGCCTCCTTAGCTGCGATCCTCGAATCGCGAGGCCTCACAGTCACTTTAATCAAGCTCGATCCCTATCTCAACGTAGACCCCGGAACCATGTCGCCTCTGCAACATGGCGAGGTTTTCGTCACCGACGACGGCGCAGAAACTGATTTGGACTTGGGGCATTACGAGCGTTTCATTGAAACGCGCATGCGCAAATCCAACAACTTCACCACGGGGCAGATTTATCAGAGCGTGCTCGATAAAGAACGCCGTGGCGATTACCTTGGAAAGACCGTGCAGGTCATTCCGCATGTCACCAACGAGATCCAGGAATTCGTCAAGCGCGGTGCGCGTTTTGGCGAAGCCGATGCGGTCGATGTGGCCATCGTGGAAATTGGCGGCACCGTGGGTGACATCGAGTCGCTGCCGTTCCTCGAAGCCGTGCGCCAGATGAGCCTCAAGCTGGGCCCCAACAATAGTGCTTTTGTGCACCTGAGCTATGTGCCCTGGATTGCAGCGGCTGGTGAGCTCAAGACCAAACCCACCCAGCACACGGCCAAGCAGTTGCGGGAAATTGGCATCCAGGCCGACGCCTTGATCTGCCGCGCCGACCGCCCGATTCCAGACGAAGAGCGTGAGAAGATTTCGCTGTTCTCCAACGTGGCGCTGTGGGGTGTAATTTCGATGTGGGATGTGGACACCATTTACAAAGTGCCACGCATGCTGCACGAGCAAGGTCTGGATGGCCTGATCTGCGACAAACTGCGCCTGAACACCCATCCCGCGAATCTCAAGCGCTGGGACGATCTGGTTTATGAGACCGAGCACCCGCAGTCCGAAGTAAACATCGCCATGGTCGGCAAATATGTGGACCTGTCCGACAGCTACAAGTCACTCAACGAGGCCCTGCGCCACGCTGGCATGAAGAACCATGCCAAGGTCAAGATTGATTACATCGACTCGGAAACGATTACGCCCGATAGCGTCTCGCAACTAGCCAAGTTCGACGCGATTCTGGTTCCCGGTGGTTTCGGCAAGCGCGGCATCGAAGGCAAGATTTGTGCTGCCCGTTTTGCCCGCGAGCGCAAGGTGCCGTATCTGGGCATCTGCCTGGGGATGCAAGTCGCCACGATTGAATTCGCCCGCAATGTGGCCGGTCTGAAGAATGCCAACAGCACTGAATTTGATCCGGAAAGCCCCAACCCGGTCATCGCTTTGATTACCGAGTGGAAGGACGCGGACGGCACCATCAAGACACGCGACCACAATTCCAATCTGGGCGGCACCATGCGCCTGGGTGCGCAAAGTTCGGATGTGGCCAAAGACACCTTGGCACACCAGATTTATGGCGATGTAGTGACAGAACGCCATCGCCACCGCTACGAAGCCAATGTGCATTATCTGGACCGCCTGCGCACGGCGGGTCTGGTGATCTCGGCCTTGACCCAGCGCGAACACCTGACCGAAATGGTGGAGTTACCGCAAAGCGCGCATCCCTGGTTTGTCGGCGTGCAGTTTCACCCGGAATTCAAGTCCACTCCCTGGAACGGCCACCCGCTGTTCAACGCCTTTGTCAAAGCGGCACTGGACCACCAGGCTTCCGGCAAGACCTTGAAGGTGGTGGCATGAAATTGTGCGGCTTTGACGTTGGCTTGCAGCACCGTCTGTTTCTCATCGCCGGCCCCTGCGTGGTGGAGTCCGAGCAGTTGCAGATGGATACCGCTGGCACGCTGAAAGAAATCACCGATTCATTGGGCATCCCCTTCATCTTCAAGAGCAGCTTCGACAAGGCGAATCGCACCAGCGAATCCGCATTTCGGGGTCTGGGTATGGAAAAGGGCCTGGAAATTCTGGCCAAGGTGAAGCGCGAAATTGGTGTGCCGGTCCTTACCGACATCCATTCGATTGACCAGGTTGCCCAGGTGGCATCGGTGGTGGACGTGCTGCAAACCCCCGCCCTGCTGTGCCGCCAGACCGACTTTATTCACGCTGTGGCCCTGTCGGGTAAACCGGTGAATATCAAGAAGGGCCAGTTCATGGCACCTGGCGACATGAAAAATGTCATCGTCAAAGCGCGTGCGGCTGCCAAGGCTGCCGGTTTGGATGAAGACAACTTCATGGCCTGCGAACGTGGCGTCAGCTTTGGCTACAACAACCTGGTGAGCGACATGCGCTCACTGTCCATCATGCGCGAGTGTGGCGTACCTATCGTGTTTGATGCTACGCATTCGGTGCAATTGCCCGGTGGTGCGGGCACTAGCAGCGGCGGCGTGCGCGAGATGGTGCCGGTGTTGGCACGTGCCGCGGTGGCGGTTGGTGTTGCCGGTGTGTTTATGGAAACCCACCCTGACCCGGCTAACGCGATGTGTGATGGCCCCAATGCCGTGCCACTGCGCCACATGAAAGCTTTGCTTGAAACATTGGTTGCACTGGATTACGTAACCAAAAAAACTCCATTTCTGGAGAATAATTTCCAATAATGGCTGCAAGATCAAAGTAGCCCCATTTTTTGTATCGTTTAGAAAGAAAAACCATGAGCGCAATTGTTGATATCGTCGGCCGTGAAATTCTCGACTCCCGTGGCAACCCCACCGTGGAATGCGATGTTTTGCTGGAATCCGGAACCATGGGCCGTGCGGCCGTACCAAGCGGAGCCTCCACGGGCTCACGCGAAGCCATCGAATTGCGCGACGGTGACAAGTCCCGTTACCTCGGCAAGGGCGTGCTTAAGGCCGTGGAACACATCAATACCGAAATCTCTGAGGCCGTGCTGGGACTGGACGCTTCCGAACAATCCTTCCTGGACAAGACCCTGATTGACCTGGATGGCACCGAAAACAAATCGCGCCTGGGTGCCAACGCCATGCTGGCCGTGTCCATGGCCGTAGCCCGCGCTGCTGCCGAAGAATCCGGCCTGCCGCTTTACCGCTACTTTGGCGGCATGTCGGCAGTGCAATTGCCCGTGCCGATGATGAACGTCATCAACGGCGGCGAGCACGCCAACAATAACCTCGACCTGCAAGAGTTGATGATCATTCCGCTTGGCGCACCGAGTTTCCGTGAAGCCTTGCGCTATGGCGCTGAAGTCTTCCATGCGCTGAAGAAAATTTTGCACGACAAGGGCATCAGCACTGCCGTGGGCGACGAAGGTGGCTTTGCCCCCAACGTGGCCAACCACGAAGCCGCGATCCAGATGATTCTGGAAGCCATCGACAAGGCAGGCTATGTGGCTGGCGAGCAAATCGCCCTGGGACTGGACTGCGCCGCTTCGGAGTTCTACAAGGACGGCAAGTACGAACTCTCCGGTGAAGGCCTGAGCCTGACCGCACAAGAGTGGACCGACATGCTGGCCACCTGGGTCGACAAATACCCCATCATCAGCATCGAAGACGGCATGGCCGAGGGCGACTGGGATGGCTGGAAGCTGCTGACCGACCGTCTGGGCAAGAAGGTGCAAATCGTGGGAGACGACCTGTTTGTCACCAACACCAAGATTCTGAAAGAAGGCATTGAAAAGGGCATTGCCAATTCGATCCTGATCAAGGTGAACCAGATCGGCACGCTGTCAGAAACCTTTGCCGCGATTGAGATGGCCAAGCGTGCGGGTTACACCGCCGTGATCAGCCACCGTTCGGGCGAAACCGAAGACTCCACCATCTCCGACATCGCAGTGGGTACCAACGCCGGCCAGATAAAGACCGGTTCTTTGAGCCGCTCGGACCGCATGGCCAAGTACAACCAACTGCTGCGCATCGAAGAAGATCTGGGTGATGTGGCCGTGTACCCTGGCCGCGCTGCCTTCTACAACTTGAAGTAGCCCGACAGCTGCCAAACCACGGGCATGAGCAAACGTTTCGTTCCCATGTTATTGATTTCCCTGCTGGTTATCCTGCATGGGCAGTTGTGGTTTGGCCGTGGCAGTGTGCGCAATGTCAACAAGCTGCAAAGCGAGTTGGACGTGCAAAAAGGTAAGAACGCGCAGGCGTCATTGGCCAATGACCGCCTGTCCGCTGAGATTCGCGACCTGAAAGAAGGCCTGGAAATCGTCGAAGAAAAAGCCCGCAGCGAGCTGGGCATGGTCAAAAACAACGAGAT
>CANFNO010000261.1 GCA_947447845.1 Burkholderiales bacterium
CAGGTGTCGCTGTCACCGGAGATCGTCCTGACCAAAACCATCGTGCGTGCAGGCAAAGGCGCGACGGTGGCCAACATCGCGCAGAAGTACAAGGTGACTGCGGCCAACGTGGCCCAATGGAATGATGTCAGTGCCTCAGCAAGTTTCAAGAACAAGCAGGCAGTGATCCTGTTTCTTCCGCGCAGTCAGGCCCGAAAGTCAGCCTCACAAGCAAACAACGACAAACCGACACGTGCAGTTGAAGTGGTCAAGCCAGCCAAAACGGCGGCCCCCGAGCACAAAAAACACAAAAAGAGCTGACACCAAACCGCTGCCCTGGAGGGCAACCGGGGAGCCATGGGCTCCTAGCGATAGCCGGTGAAAAGAATCGCGACGTTAACCGCGAAGGCGGCCACCCACACCGGCGTTCGCACTTTGGGCTGATCGGTCAGGTACATCAAGATGTAGACCAGGCGCAGCACGACAAACAGAAACGCGAGAATATCCAGCCGCCCCTGGTGTGCGCCCAACTGGTGGGCGATGATCACGGCCCCGATAAAAAACGGCAGGGCTTCAAAACTGTTGGCCTGGGCGGCATTGGCGCGTGCGCGCCAATCGGTCTGATTGCCCAACCATGCACGCGGGTTGGCGTTGTCAAATCCACCCTGCTTGCGCGGCGTGGTGAACATGCCCCATTTGGCGATGCCGGCGCAGACTATCGGCAGCAGCGCCACCACCAACACACACCAATAGGCCAACGTGAAATGCGCGTAGGGCATGGGCTTCCAACCTTTGCGAAATAATTAGCGCCGATCAACCAGCGCGTGGGCAATGGTGCCCAGATCAACATATTCAAGCTCGCTGCCCACGGGCACCCCGCGCGCCAGGCGCGTCGGTTTCAAACCGCGGGCCTTCAGTCCTTCACTGATTACATGGGCCGTAGCCTCACCCTCAGCGGTGAAGTTGGTGGCCAGGATGACCTCTTGCACCACACCGTCAAAGGCCCGCTCAAACAACTTCTTCAAGCCCAACTCATTGGGGCCTATGCCATCTAGCGGACTGAGCTTGCCCATCAGCACAAAGTACAGGCCCTTGTAAGCACCCGTGCGCTCCAGAGCCGACTGGTCGGCCGGTGTCTCCACGACACATAGTTGGGTATGGTCCCGTTTCTGGTCCAGACACGTGGCGCAGACGGAGTGCTCTGTAAAGGTGTGACAAAGCTCGCAGTGCCGTGTCAGATTGCAAGCATCCTGCAGGGCGCGTGCCAGCAATTGCGCGGCGGCCCGGTCATGCTGGAGCAAATGAAACGCCATGCGCTGCGCTGATTTCACGCCCACGCCAGGCAGGCGCTTCAGGGCCTGAATCAGCGCGTCTAGCGAATGGGCGTCGGACATGCAGTGCGGTAGTGCGAAATCAGAACGGGAACTTCATGCCGCCCGGAAGTCCGGGCATGCCGGCCGTGATCTTGCCCATCTTTTCGGTGGAAGTTTCTTCGGCTTTGCGCACGGCAGCATTGAATGCGGCGGCTACCAAGTCTTCCAGCATGTCCTTGTCTTCGGCCAGCAGACTGGGGTCAATCACCACCCGTTTGACTTCGTGCTTGCAGGTCATGGTGACCTTGACCAAGCCCGCACCGGACTCGGCGCTCACTTCGATATTGCCCAACTCGTCTTGGGCTTTTTTCATGTTTTCCTGCATCGTCTGCGCTTGCTTCATGAGGCCGGCGAGTTGTCCTTTATTGAACATGGTTTTCCTTCAATGGTTTCAAAAAAATTAGAGCGGCTTGAGCGAGCCGGGCACGATTTTCGCGCCAAAGTCCCGCATCATCGTCTGCACGAATGGGTCGTCCAGAATTATCTTTTCGGCAGCGCGCTGCTTCTCTTCGGAAGCCGCCAAATTACGCCGCGCCGGGCAGTCGGTAACCCGGCCAATTTCCACCGCCAGCGTTATGTCAAAGCCGGCATTGCGCAGTGCAGCGGTCAGACGCTCACGCGAACCAGGCTGGTTAAGCGTCTCGCGCTCCACCCGCAACAACCATTGATCGGTATCGCGCGCCACCAGTTGCGACTGCAGGGCGAGTTCGCGCACGATCGCAGTAATCGTCTCTGCAGCCACCAGTTGCTGCACCGTGGCAAACCAGAAGTCGCCCTCCTCGTCTGGAATCAGCACCGGCGCTTTAGGGCTAAGGGCCATGTCAACGCGCGACTCGGCCTGTTGACGTACCGGCATGGCCAATACCTTGGTCAATGAAGGCGCCAGTCGCAGCGGCTCCAATGCAGGCACGTCTTCTTCGTCCACCGGTTGTTCTGCATGGGGAGAACTATCCAGCACGCTCAGCATTTGCCCTGCCGGCAATTCGCCAGCAGGTGCCACCGGCACGGGCGGCGGCGCTTCTACGCGGGGCAGCACAGACGCTGCAAGTGGTGCATCAGCAGCATGATCATCCTCCCAAGGCTGCACAGCGCGTGGTTTGGGTGTCACAGCCTGCTCAACGGTATGGGGCCGCTCCGGTTGTATGCCTAGCACGCTCACAGGGGCCACAGGGGACGCTGCAATAGTCGCAGCTTTCGGCGGGTTGACGGCGGGTTTAGGTGCAGGCAACACGCCTGCAACCACAACCTCCGGTTCAGCGCGCGTTAGAGTTTTTTTTTCAGCCGACGGCTTGAAAGCCAGAAGGCGCAGCAACACCATGGTGAGCGCGGCGTACTCGTCAGGCGCCAAACCTAAGTCGGCACGTCCATGCAGACAAATGCTGTACAGCAATTGTGTTTCGTCTACCGGCAACAGATGAGCCATGCGAGCGACGTCCGCTGCTTCCGGGTCTGATTCGTCTCCGGGCACCGGGCCCGCGGCTTGCAGCACGGCCATGCGTTGCAGCACGGTGGACATTTCTTCTAGCGTAGATGCAGCGCTCAGTCCATTCAGTCGCAAGGTCTCGGAGGTTTCAACCACTTGCTTGCCGTCGCCATTGGCCAAGGCTTCAATCAGTCGAAACACATAGCTTCGGTCCACACTGCCCAACATCTGTCGCACGGTAGCTTCCTGTAGCTGACCCGAGCCGAAGGCAATAGCCTGGTCAGTCAGGCTGAGCGCGTCGCGCATGGAACCGCGCGCTGCACGTGCCAGCAGACGCAAAGCCTGGACCTCGGCGCTGACGTTTTCCAGTTGCAATACATGCACCAGATGCTCACGAATCGTCTCTGGCGCCATAGGGCGCAGATTGAACTGCAGACAACGTGACAGCACGGTCACCGGCACCTTTTGCGGGTCGGTTGTGGCCAGTACAAACTTCAGATATTCCGGTGGCTCTTCCAGCGTTTTCAACATGGCGTTGAAGGCCGTGTTGGTCAGCATATGCACTTCGTCGATCATGAAGACTTTGAAACGCCCTTGCACCGGTTTGTAAACCGCTTGCTCGAGAAGCGCCTGCACCTCGTCCACACCACGGTTCGACGCGGCATCCAACTCGGTGTAATCGACAAATCGGCCGCTGTCGATATCGGTACATGCCTGGCACACACCACACGGCGTGGCAGTAATGCCACCCGTGCCGTCCACACCCTGGCAGTTGAGGGACTTGGCCAAAATGCGCGACACCGTGGTCTTGCCCACGCCACGCGTGCCTGTGAACAGATATGCATGGTGCAGGCGTTGCGTGGTGAGCGCATTGCTGAGGGCCTGCACCACGTGGTCCTGCCCCACCATTTCGGTGAAATTGCGAGGACGGTACTTGCGGGCGAGCACGAGGTAAGACATGGCTTGATTCTACGGGCTCGGACTTCACTCAAATACTGGCTGTCGGCTCAGACTACAATAGAGGTTGACGGGCCTCCTCGCATGGTAAAGCGGCCAACCGGGTCAGGTGGGGAACCAAGCAGCCCTAACTGTGGAGCCAGTGCCGAGGTAAGGCTCGTCAACCTCATTTTTTGATTGCAACGATCGTCCTACACGAACGGGCGTCACCTGCAATCAAAGGCCTTTTTCCTTTACGAAAACGACCACTGCGGAAAGTAGCAGGATAAAGATCCATACCGCGCGGGAATTTCGGTCCAGAAAACTAATCGCCCGACTTTCCAGATCCATCTTCTTTTCGGAATGGCTGTCTTTAAAAAAGTCGTACAACTTTTTGCTTGTAGTCACGGGGCGGTTGCGATTCTCCGTCTCACCCCAACCCGATTTCTCCAGATTCAAAAAGTCGGTTGCTGACGCGGGGGCGGCATCCGTTGGCGCCCGGCCTTCCAGCACATTTATTTTGCGCTGTGCATCAGCTAGTTCAAACTCCAAAGCTAGTGCGCGCTGAACCAAAAGGTAGCTCGCGTTAGGCTGTCGGCTCAAAGCACTGCTAATCAACGTATTGGCGGCCTCATCGCCAGGGGTGGTACGGGTCTCTACCAGCTTGCGCAAAAAAGGCATCAAAAGGTCGCGTTCGCTTTCAGTCATAAGGTGCTCCAGATGCATTAAACAAATGGACACTTTATAACGTCAATCCAGCCTGACACCTAGAAAAAGATTCAAATCGAAGAAAACCAAAGAATGCTTTGCGCCCAATTAATGCGTTTTTGCGGCGATTGCGGCTCTTAGTTGCGGTAAAGCGAGCAGCATGGCTTGGCGTCCGGCCTCAATAGAACGCTTTCGCGCACCAAAGTCAGCACTGGAAATACCGTTCAAGACCGGGCGGACCACGACATCGGCTTCCCGGAGTTCGAAGGTATTGATGCTTTTGCCCATGATCGAAAAAGTCTGCAGCAAGATTTCCAGCGTGCCGCCGGTGAGATTGCCCTCAGGCGGACTGGAAATATCCACCGCAATGACGAGTTCGGCCCCCATTTTGTGGGCCGCACGTACCGGCACCGGTGAGACCAAACCTCCATCCACATAGTCACGACCGGAAATTTTGACGGGCTGGAATACGGCCGGTACGGCGCTGGACGCCCGCACTGCGGTGCCGGTATCGCCACGCTGAAAAACCGTGTCCGCACCCGTATTCAGGTCCGTGGCCACGATGCCCAGGGGCAAAGGCATATTTTCAATCAAGCGCGAATTAACCTGGGCGTTGACATAGCGTGCCAGCGCCTCGCCACGCAAGGCACCCCGGGTGAAGATTTGGAGGCTCCAGTCCGCAATGGCCGCCTCTTCCATGGTTTCTGCCAC